>CAVKTW010000113.1:0-5062 GCA_963659085.1 Candidatus Methanomethylophilaceae archaeon
CAGGTCGAGGTCAAGTCGCGCTTCGACGCGGCGACGTTCGCGAGCCATCCGGAGATGGAGGCCTACAACGTGACGGACGAGCTCCTGAAGCGCTTGGAGAACAACCCCTACGGCTTCATCGTCGTCAACTACGCGAACTGCGACATGGTCGGCCACACGGGCGACGAGAAGGCGGCCGCGCGCGCGGTCGAGGTGACGGACGAATGCATCGGCAAGATTCTGCCGCGCCTTTTGGAGCTTGACGCGCACGTCCTCATCTACGCCGACCACGGCAACGCCGAGCAGATGGTGGACTACAAGACGGGCCTCACGAAGACCTCGCACACGCTCAACCTCGTCGAGTGCTTCTACGTGGCGAACGACGCGCCGGGCGTGCGGCTCACGCCGCTCGCGAAACTCTCGGCCATCGCGCCCACGGCGTTGCAGCTTTTGGGTCTGCCCGTGCCGGGCGACATGACGACGCCCTCGCTTCTCGCCGGCAAGGAAAACTGGTCGAAGACGTCCTTGAAGATCTGAGGATGTGAAGAAAAGCGCATTCCTTTTCGCCGCGGCCCTCTGCCTCGTCTCGATGCGGGCCGCGGCGATTGATGCGTCTGACAAATACCGTTCGCCGCGCAACCCGGAGCGCAAGATCCGGGCCTCGACGGAGCTCATCGTCCTGCACACGACCGAGGCCGCCGAGCGCGGGTCGCTGCGCAAGCTCTCCGAGCGCGGCGAGTGCCACTACTGTGTGACGGAGAAGGGGGAGGTCTACCGCATCGTGGATCGCGACCGCGAGGCGTTCCACGCGGGGCGCTCGATGTGGAACGGCCGGGAGGACGTCGACAAGTTCTCCATCGGCATCGAGTGCGTCGGCTACCACGACAAGCCCATGAGCGCGGCGCAGCTCGCCGCGATCGCGCAGCTCGTCAAGGAACTCAAGGGGATGTATCGGCTGGGCGACGCGGCCGTCGTCACGCACAGCCAGGTCGCCTACGGTGCGCCGAACAAGTGGCAGAAGAAGAAGCACCGGGGGCGCAAGCGGTGCGGGATGCTTTTCGCGACGACGACGATCCGCCGGTTGCTGGGCCTCAAGCAGCGGCCGAAGTTCGACCCCGACGTTCGGGCGGGGCGGCTCGTCGTGGCGGACGAGTATCTCAACAAGATCCTCTACGGGGGTGTCGACTTCATGGCGAGGAACTACGCGAAGCCGGCGGAGACGAAACTTGAGCGGAAGGCCGCGCCGAGGACGCGCGGCGAGTTGACGTCGCAGGGGTTTCGGCTCCGGGGGCTCGTCGGGGCGGGGCAGTCGCCCATCAAGATCGTCGGCGAGAACTGGAACGCGCCCGACACCTACTACGTCATCCGTGACAAGGCGACGCCCGGCTCCGCCATCGATCCCAAACGCATCGAGAAGGGGACGGAGATCTGGCGACGGGATTAGGGGACGCGCTTTCGGCTTCTCCCATCGTCTCTCTTTTTGGTATAATAAACTCTTATGAAATACGACAAAAACCACGCGTTGCTTGAATGCAACATCCCGCACCTGCCGCACAAGAGCGGCAAGGTTCGCGACATCTTCGATTTGGGCGAGAACCTGTTGATGGTCGTCTCCGACCGCTTGAGCGCGTTCGACGTGATCCTCCCCTGCGGCATCCCCGACAAGGGCAAGGTCTTGAACGGCCTCTCACTCTTTTGGCTCGACTTCCTCGGCGTCAAGAACCACCTCGTCACCGCCAACGTGGACGAGTATCCCGACGAGCTCGCGCCCTACCGCGAGGATCTGCGCGGACGCTCGATGCTCGTCAAGAAGGTCGAGATGGTCGAGGTCGAGTGCATCGCGCGCGGCTACCTGACGGGCTCCGGCTGGGCGGAATACCAAAAGTCGGGCACCGTCAACGGCCTGAAACTCCGCGCGGGCTACGAGAACGCCTCCAAGCTCGACGAGGTTCTTTTCACGCCGACGACGAAGGGGGCGATTGGCTCGCACGACATCGCCATCAACGAGGCCGAGACCGTCGCGCTCGTCGGCGCCGACCTCGCGAAACGCCTCAAGGAGGCGTCTGTCTCGCTCTATTCCAAGGCGGCCGACTACGCCCGCGCGCGCGGCATCATCATCGCCGACACGAAGTTCGAGTTCGGCCGTGACGCGGACGGCTCGCTCATCCTCGCCGACGAGGTGCTGACCCCCGACTCCAGCCGCTTCTGGCCGGCCGAGAGCTACGCGGTCGGCAAGAACCCGCCCTCGCTCGACAAGCAGTTCGTGCGCGACTATCTCGATTCGATTCACTTCAACCGCGAGCCGCCGGGCCCCGTCCTGCCGGACGAGGTGTTGGCGAAGACGCGCGAAATCTACCTCAAGGCCTACCGCGACCTCACAGGCTCTGATCTCCCCTAACCCACCCCACTCACCCCGCACCATTCCACTTTTCCACTCTTCCACTTTTCCACTTTAGAAAGGCCCCTCACCATGGGAATGTTCGATCAAGTCAAGCAGGCGATGCAGTTGCGCTCGGAGGCGAAGAAGCTCGAGGCGGAAGTCAAGAAACTGACGGCGACATACGAGAACGGCGGCATCTCCGTCGTGGCCCGCGGTGACATGACGATTGAGAAGATCGCCGTCGCGCCGGAGGCGTATGAGGAAGTCCTCAAGGGCAAGCCCGCGCGTTTCGAGACGATGCTCCTCAATGTCGTCAACGGCGCGTTGAAAAAGGTTCGCGACGAGATGCAGCAGATGATGATGCGCCAGATGCGCGAGAACGGCGGCATGGCGAATCTCTTCGGCAAATAGGTTTCTCCGTGTTCGCGCCGCTCGTCGAGTTGGAGAAATGCCTCGCGAGTCTGCCGGGGCTTGGCCGCCGGTCGGCCCAGCGGGCGGCGTTGCAGTTGCTGCGCGAGAAGGAGCGTCTCCTGAAGCCGCTCGTCGCGGCGTTGACGACGGCCTCCGCCCAGATGACGTGCTGTTCGCGCTGCGGCGCGTTCACAGCTGTCGGCCGCGATCCGTGCGACTTGTGCGTGGACGCGACGCGGGAGTCGTCGCTTCTCTGCGTCGTCGAGGAGCCGGCGGACATTCTCTCCATCGAATCGTCGGGCGTCTTCAAGGGGCGGTATCACGCCTTGGGCGGCAAGCTCGCGCCCGCGCGGCGGATGGGCCCGGAGCGGTTGCGCTTCGCCGCGCTCAAGTCGCGTGTCGCCGGGGAGGGGATCTCCGAGGTCATCCTCGCGCTCTCGACGGACATGGATGGCGACGCGACGGCGAGCTACGCCCAGGAGATTCTGAAGGGGCTGGACGTCAAGGTGACGCGCCTCGCGTTCGGCCTGCCCGCCGACTCCGGCATCGCCTATTCCGATCCACTCACGCTGCGCCGCGCCTTGCGCGGGAGGCAGGAGGTCTGACGGTGGGCGACTGGCTCGACCTCCATCCCGACCCCGCCCACGTCCGCCGCGAGCGCGCGCGGGCGCAGGAACTCAAAAAGACGGATTGGTGGCGCGCCCAGGTCGCGACGGGCGTGTGCCACTACTGCGGACGGCGCGTCGGCGCGTCGGCCTTGACGCTCGACCACGTCGTTCCCGTCGCGCGCGGCGGCAAATCGACGCGAGGCAACTGCGTGCCGTGCTGCGCGTCGTGCAACGCCGAGAAAAAAGCCTACACGCCCGCCGAGCGGATTCTCGACAGCCTTTTCCCATCAACCACCGACAACACGAAAGGATCAGAACCATGAAAACCGTCATCGTCAACGCCCATGTCATTTCGCCCGGAGTCGACATCGAGGGGGCCTCGGTCGTCATCGAGGGCGGGAAGATCCGCTCCGTCGCGCGCGGCGGCAAGGCGGCCGTCAAGGCCGACAAGAACACGACCGTCGTGGACGTGAAGGGGCAGTATCTGATGCCCGGGTTCATCGACGTCCACACGCACGGGGCGTTGACGCACGATTTCTGCGACGCCGATCCGCAGGCGATCTTCCGCCTCGCCGAGGGCAAGCTCCAGGAGGGCGTGACGACGTTCCTTCCGACGACGCTGACCGTCTCGCACGAGGAGCTCATGACGTGCGCGAAGAACGCCCGCAACTACGTGGATTCGGGCGCGCCCTACGCGAAGGTGCCGGGCATCCATTTGGAGGGGCCGTTCATCAACGTGAAGTGCTGCGGGGCGCAGAACCCGGCCTTCGTCCGCAAGCCGGACGTGAAGGAGGTCAAGGAGATCCACAAGGTCTTCCCCGTCCGGCAGATCTCCTACGCCGTCGAGGCGGAGGGGGGCGCGGCGTTCGCGAAGGCGATGCTGAAGATGGGCGTCGTCCCGAGCTGCGGCCACACGGGCGCGAAGCTGAAGGACTTGATGGGCGCCTACAAGAACGGCCTCCGCCACATGACGCACTTCTGCAACCAGATGACGCCGCTCCACCACCGCGAGATCGGCATGGTCGGCGCGGGCTTCCTCATCGAGGATCTGAACACGGAGGTCATCTGCGACAAGATCCACCTCTGCCCCGACATGTTGAAGCTCGTCTTCACGCGGCGCAACCTCGCGCACGTCCAGATGATCACCGACTCCCTGCGCTGCTCGCACTGCAAGGACGGCTACTCCTTCACGATGGGCGGGCTCGACGTCCGTTTGGAGAACGGCGAGGCGCGGCTCGTCAACGGCGGCAACCTCGCGGGGTCGACGCTTTGGATGGGGATGGGGCTCAAGAACGTCCACGAGGTCACGGGCATTCCCTTGAAGGATCTCGTGCGCACGACGTCCTGGAATCAGGCGATCGAGCAGGGCTGGGGCGACACGCTCGGCAAGGTCGAGAAGGGGTATGCCGCCGACCTCGTCGTCATCAATCCAAAGACGTGGAAACCCGTGGCGGTCTTTGTTGACGGCGAACAGCGGATTTGATATACTATTCAAGAAACGCGCAGGAGGGATGGCCGAGTGGCTGAAGGCAACGGTTTGCTAAATCGTCGTACGGTCTAATCTCCGTACCGGGGGTTCAAATCCCCCTCCCTCCGCCAATCTCGCCGCCCGCCGTGCGCGCGTCTTGTCGCGACTGTAGCTCAATTGGATAGAGCGTTGGCCTCCGAAGCCGAAGGTTGCTGG
>CAVKTW010000114.1:0-4688 GCA_963659085.1 Candidatus Methanomethylophilaceae archaeon
TCCGTTGTTTTTTCGCTCATGGTCTTGATCCTTTCTGTTTTTGTTTGTTGTTGTTTTTAACACAGAGTAGGCGGAGTTTGATGGCCACATTTCTCCATGTTGATATCAAGATTCCCTATGCTGACGATTCGGCACACCTATTCCCTGACAACGTGATCTTAACACAGAGGAGCAGAGAAGCAGAGGTTTCCAACGTTGAGCTTCCAAACGACTGTTTTCGACGGCAACAGGATTCATGATGCGCTCGACACCTTGCACAAGCGTTGGAAGACCAAAATTAATGACTAACCCAAGAGCGAGGCCTTTGAGACGCAAATACGTCAGGCACTGCGCCGCAAAGACAGGGTTGTGCTGGGCAACGGCTTTGCACTCCACCACAATGCGGTTTTCAACCAAGACATCAATTTTCAGTGGGTGTTCGGGGTCGCCAACATCCTCCCCTTTGTAAAAGATTGGGCATTCGCATTGGCGCTTGAATGCCAAGCCAGCGGTCGCGAGTTCCCGGCAGAAGGCTGCTTCATATATTTTCTCCAGGAGGCCCGGTCCTCCGAGTTCACGATGCGCCTCAATGGCCGCTCCGATGATCCTCTCGGTTAACTCTTTTGAAGCACCATCGCACATACCTCACACCCCTCTGTTCCTCTGTTTCTCTGTGTTTAATCAATCAATTCAACACTCTGTTGGCTCACACCCAAAAGGAATTCTCCTCCTCGTCCATGCGGCGGTAGGCGAGCGCCGCGTGGATGTCCTCGTCGCCGACGCCGTCGCGCCCCGCCAGGTCGGCGATTGTCCGCGCCACGCGCAAGACCTTGTCGTAGGCGCGCGCCGAGAGGCGGAGCCTGTCGATGAGGTGGACGAGCCTCTCCCGGTCGCGGAGCGTCAACTTGCAAACCTCGGCCAAGTGCCGGCTCTTGACGTCGGCGTTCGCGTGGACGCCCGCCATCGAGCGGTACCGCTCCGCCTGCCGCGCCCTCGCCGCCATGACACGCGCGCGGATCGCCGCGCTCGGCTCGCCCGGCTCCAGGACGGGCAGGAGCTTCGCGTCGACGGCGGGGACCTCGATCTGGATGTCGATGCGGTCGAGAAGGGGCCCCGAGACGCGCCCTTGATACTTCAGGATCGCCCGCGTCGAACAGCGGCAGGCGTGGCGCGCGTCGCCATGATACCCGCACGGGCAGGGATTCATCGCCGCCACAAGCATGAACCGCGAGGGGAAGTCGTGCGCGGCCGCCGCGCGGGAGACGCCGACGTGGCCGTCCTCCAAGGGCTGGCGCAGGACTTCGAGGGCCTGGCGCGGGAACTCGGCGAACTCGTCCAAAAAGAGGACGCCGCGGTGCGCGAGGGAGACCTCGCCC
Organism: Candidatus Methanomethylophilaceae archaeon; assembly: GCA_963659085.1. GTDB lineage: Bacteria > Verrucomicrobiota > Kiritimatiellia > RFP12 > UBA1067 > UBA1067. The sequence continues at coordinate 1,356 of CAVKTW010000114.1, forward strand.
GGCACGGGGTGCGCCCCGCCGCCGAGCAACCCGATGGAGCTGACCGTGTGGTGCGGCGCGCGGAACGGCCGGCGCGTCACGAACCGCCCGCCGCCCTTCTCGACGCCCGCGACGGAGTGGATGCGCGAGACCTCCAGCGCCTCGGCGACCGAGAGGGGCGGCAAGATGGAGGGGATGCGCCGGGCGAGCATCGTCTTGCCGGACCCCGGCGAGCCGATCATCAGGAGGTTGTGCCCCCCGGCGACCGCCACCTCGATCGCGCGCTTGGCGAACGCCTGCCCCTTCACGTCGGCGAAGTCGTCGAGCTCCTCGGACGACTGGAGGATCTCCTCGGCGAGATCCGTCCGCACCGGCTCGACGCGACGCTCCCCGTTGAGGTGGTCGACGGCCTCGCGGATCGTGTGGACGGGGATGACGCGAAGACCCTGCACGACGCTCGCCTCCTGGGCGTTTTCGAAGGGGACGAGCATCTCCTCGCACCCGATGCGCTTCATCTCCAGGGCCATCGGCAGAATGCCGCGCACGCGGCGGACCTCCCCCGACAGGGCGAGCTCGCCGACGAGGGCGTCACGCTCCAGGTGTTCGTTGCGGAGCCGCCCCGTCGCCTTCAAAAGGCCGATGGCGATGGGCAGGTCGTAGATCGGCCCTTCCTTCCTGACGTCGGCGGGCGCGAGGTTGACCATGACGTCGTATTCGCGCTTGGAGGCGAGCCCTTGGTTCTTGAGAGCCGTCGGAATGCGATCCTTCGCCTCCTTGACGGCCGTGTCGGGCAGGCCGACGATGGCGAACTGGCTCGTTCCGAGCGAGGAGTAGACCTCGATCTCGACCGCCCGCGCGTCGACGCCCGTCAACGCCCCGCTGAAACACTTCGCCAACATTCGTTCCTCCTTTCCGCCCGCTTGTGCGGGCGACGGGAGAAATTGTAGCAGGAATCAAACGGGGAAAAATGACGCGACCGTCACGCGAAAGTGGTGCGAAAGTGACGGACTCTCCGTGCGTGGCGCGGGTTCACGGGCAGGGGACGGGCACGAGGCGGACGTCGCCCCAGCCGCACGGGAGCGCGAAGAGGATGTCGGCGCCGACGCGCTTCTTGTCGCGGGCGATGACCTCCCAGAGCGCGCGGTCGGACGGCACGAGCCCCTCCGGGCGGCGCGTCGGCAGGCCGGCAAGGCGGAACGCCTCGGCGACCTCATCCGGCCACGCGGCGGGCGCGAGCCCCATGTCGGCCGCCAGCGACGCCTCCTCGACGCACCCGATGGCGACGGCCTCGCCGTGGGAGAGCGCGTAGTCGGAGAGCTTCTCCAGCGCGTGGCCAATCGTGTGCCCGCAGTTGAGCAACGCCCGCGCCCCCGTTTTCTCCAAGGGATCCTCGCGCACGAGGTTCACCTTGACGGCCAGACTCGCGGCGATCTCCCGCGCGGTCGGACGCGGCGAGAACACGTGGGGCGTGTCGGCGATCAGGGCGTGCTTGACCATCTCGGCCTTCCCCTGCCGCAGAACGTCCTCGGGCAGCGTCGACAGGAAGTCGACGTCGATGACGACGAGCGCGGGCGAGTGGAACGCGCCCACGAGGTTCTTCCCCTCCGGCAGGTCGCAGCCCGTCTTGCCGCCCGTCGAGGCGTCCACCATCGCGAGGAGCGTCGTGGGCATGTTGATCCACGGGACGCCGCGCATGAACGTCGCGGCCGCGAACCCCGTGAGGTCGCCCGTCACGCCGCCGCCCAAGGCGAGGACGCGGTCGCGGCGCGAGAGGCGCGCGCCGAGGAAGCCGCGCCAGAGGGCGGCGACGCTTTCCAGCGTCTTGAACCGCTCCCCCGACGGCTGGCGCGCGAGTGGCGCGAGCGCGAGCGGCTTTTCGTAAAACGACAAGACCGTCTCGTCCGCGACGACGTTCTCGCCCGCGAGAAACGGCGCGGCGAGACGCTCCCCCACGAGGACGAGGGAGTCTTTGAGCGCGAACGAGGTCGTGACCTGACGCGGGAACGAGAGGTAGTGCGCCTCGCGCTCGGCGTAGCGGTCGCCCAAGGGCCGCGTCGCGCCGCCTGACGAAATCCGCCGCGCGCGTTCCTCGGGGGACGGCGGCAGGAGGAGGAGGATCTCGCCCGCCCGCTCGCACAACGCGCGGTTCTCCGGCCGCAGAAGCGTGCCGCCGCCCAAGGCGACGACGTGCGGCACGGTTTCGCACCGCGAGACGACGCGCTTCAACGCCTCGCTCTCAAGGTCTCGGAAAGATTCTTCGCCCCCCTCCGCGAACAAGGCGGCGACGCTCTTTTTCTCGTGCGCGACGATCTCCGCGTCGAGATCCACGAACGGCGCGTTCAGCGCGTGGGAGAGGCGCGCGCCCAACGTCGTCTTGCCGGAGGCCGGCGGCCCGTAAAGGAAAATCGTCTTCATCGTTTATGGAAGATTCCTTTTGTTTAAAGATTTAACACAGAGGAACAGAGGCACAGAGAAAGGCGTGTTAAGCAACAGACGACCGTGTTAAGATGTCCTTCAAGGGCAGGATGCGCTGGTTCGCGCTCCCGCGGAACGCGAGGGAGATGTCCTTGAGACCCTCGATGAAGGGCCCGTCCACCAGCACGTCGACGAGAGAGAGGAACTCGTCCGTGACCTCCGTGCGCCAGCGCGACTCGACGGGGGCGGGGCGGCCGAAGCAGGCGGCCAGCTCCTCAATGACGCAACCCGTGTAGACCCAGAGCGTCTTCGCCGCGCCGAAGCGTTCGCGGAAGCGGCGGAGGAAGGGGACGAGCGCGCGCTGGTTCTCAGGCTCCAGTGGCTCGCCGCCGAGGATGCTCAACCCCGCAATGAAGTCGGGCGTCAAATCGTCGAGGATTCGATCCTCCACCTCGCGCGTGAACGGTTCGCCCGCGTTGAAATCCCACTGGTCGCGGTTGAAGCAGCCCTTGCAGCGGTGCGTGCAGCCCGAGACGAAGAGGGTGACGCGCACCCCCTCGCCGTTGGCGACGTCGCACGTTCGGATGGAGGAGAAGTTCACGAGACCCGAAGGATGTCAGCTCACGTGCAGGACGCGCTCCTTGATCTCCTGCGTCCGGCCCTGGTTCCAGAACTGCGTGCCGATGTAGCCGCACGTCCGGCGGGCGACGTTGAGCTTCGTCTCGTCGGTGTTGCCGCACTTCGGACACCGCCAGACGAGCTTGCCCGTCTCGTCGCGGACAATCTCGATCTCGCCGTCGAACCCGCAGACCTGGCAGTAGTCCGACTTCGTGTTGAGCTCGGCATACATGATGTTGTCGTAGATGAACTTCATGATCGCGAGCACGGCCGGCAGGTTGTTCTGCATGTTCGGCACCTCGACGTAGCTGATCGCGCCGC
>CAVKTW010000115.1:0-3156 GCA_963659085.1 Candidatus Methanomethylophilaceae archaeon
GCGACGTCATCAAGGTCAAGTGCCTCGACGTCGACGAGCGCGGCCGCATCAAGCTGAGCCGCAAGGCCGCCATGGCCGAGCTGGACGCCCAGGAGAAGTAAGAGAGGTCCTCATCATGAACGCTGAACTGTTGAAGGCGGCGCACGAGAAGATCCCCTCCGTGCCGGTGCTCGTCAACCTCATCTCGAAGCGCGAGCGCGAGCTCCTCAACGGCGCGAAGCCGCTCGTCAACCCGAACACGCTCCTGACCGACGAGGATCGCGCGAACCACCGCACGGGCCTTGACGTCGACAAGTGCGACGTCGCCCTCGCGGAGGTCGCGCAGGGCAAGTTGATCGCCGAGATCGACTTCGACGCGATCGCGCGGGCGGAGGACGCGAAGACGAAGTGGAATCAGAAGCACATGAGCGTCAATTCCCTCTTCGCCGACTGAAGGTGGCCTCGACATTCAACCCCACCTTGGCGGAGAACCGCAAGGCCCGCCACGACTATACCGTGCTCGAGACAATCGAGTGCGGTATCGTCTTGAAAGGGACGGAGGTGAAGAGCTGCCGCCTCGGGGCGGTGTCGCTCGCGGGCTCTTACGCCGCCGTCCTCAAGGGCGAGCTCTGGCTCCTCGGCTGCGACATCTCGGCGTATGCCTTCGGCAACCGCTTCAACCACAGCCCCAAGGCGCCTCGGAAACTCCTCGTCCACGCGAAGGACGTCCTCGTCCTCCGCCAAAAGACGGAGGCGAAGGGGCTCACGCTCGTTCCCCTCTCGCTCGTCCTCAAGCATGGGCGCGTCAAGGTGCTTCTCGGCGTGTGCCGGGGCAAGCTCCTCCACGACAAGCGACGCGCGTTGAAGGACAAGGATCTGCGCCGCGACGCCGAGCGCGCGTAAAGGGGGCTGTCCGATGAGGCGTGAGGCGCAGGACCCCGCGCGGTTTATGGCAGATCCGGCGTGGGCGAAGTCGATTCCCCCGCGCCCCGCCGCCGCGCCGCCCCTCCGCCTCGTCGCGCACGAGGATTGCGCGCGCCTCGACCTCGATGCCGTCCAGGGGCATCTCAAGGCGGGCGGGACGCTGGGGCGACTTGCCCGCTACGAGGAGCGGCCTGGGCAGATCGCGATGGCGGGCGCGGTCGCGCGGGCGTTCAACGAGCGCGAGCATCTGATGATCGAAGCTGGCACGGGCGTGGGCAAGAGCCTCGCCTACCTCATCCCGTCCGTCCTGTGGGCGTGGACGAACAAGACGCCCGTCATCGTCTCGACGGCGACGCACAACCTGCAAAGCCAGTTGATGACGTCCGACCTGCCGCGCGCCTGCGCCGTTTTGGGCGACGACGCCGCCAAGATCAAGGTGTCGCTTCTCAAGGGGCGGCTCAACTACGTCTGCCTCAAGTCCGTGGATGCGTTCTTCTCGTCCGGGTTCTGGACGCTCACGCCCGCCGAGCAAGAGGCGATGCCCGCGTTCATCGATTGGCTCCTGACGACGGAGACGGGCGACTTGGAGGGCGTGGACATCGCCGACCGGTCGCGCTTCGCGCGGTCCCGCGAGGAGTGCCTCGGCAAGAAGTGCCCCTTCTTTCGGCCGTGTTTCGTCTACAAGGCGCGGCAACGCGCCGCCGAATCGCACATCGTCATCACGAACCACGCGCTCGTCCTGGCGGAGGCCGTCTCGTCGGGCGGGGGCATCCTTCCGGGGTCGGGCTTCCTCGTCCTCGACGAGGCGCACCATTTGGAGGACATCGCGACCGAGCAGTTGACGCAGGAGTTCTCCTTGCCGCTCTTGGAGCGCCTCCTCAAGCGGATCGCGGAGGCCGACTCGTCCCTGCGCCCCGCCTTGGAGGGCGTGCGGCGCACGGCCAAGGTCTTCCTCCGGTTCTTGGGTTCGCTCCTGCCCCGCGACGCCGACCACATCCGCTTCGACGAATCGCGTTTCTACTGGGACGACCGCGAGAAACTTTTCCGCCTTCAGGGGGATTTCGAAACAAGCGTCCTCGCCGTCGTCAAGGGACTCCACCGCCTCGCCGACGCGCTGGAGGAGGGAGAGGCGCGGACGCGGCTCGCCGCGCTCGCGCAAGACGCGATCGACCTCCTCAACGTGACGGCCTTCGTCGTCAAGGGCGAGAACGGTGCGTTCGTCTATGGCATCGAGCGCGTCGCGTCGGCGAACGCGCGGCCCTTCATCCGCCTGTTCGCGGCGCCCCTCTCGGTCGCGCGCGCCCTGCACGACTTTCTGTTCACGAAAAAAGACTCCGTCATCCTCTCCTCGGCGACGCTGCGCGTGGGGTCTTCCTTCTCCTACATGGCCTCGCGCGTCGGCTTCGGCCTTGACGACGAGGCGGCGCGGTCGCGCGCGCTCACGGCCGACTCGCCCTTTGACTACGAGTCCCAAGTGATGGCGTGCGCCCTCTCGTCGTTCCACGACCCGGCGGTCGATGGCGACGGGTATGTGGCGGATCTCGCGTCCCTCCTTGTCGACCTCCTGCCCGTCACGCGGGGGCGCGCGCTCGTCCTCTTCACGAGCTACGAGATGATGAACAAGGTCGCCGCGCGCGTGCGCGACACCTTGGAGACGCGCGGCATCCGCCTCCTCGTGCAGGGGGAGGCCGCGTCACGCGAGCGGATGACGGCCGCGCTTCGGGACGGCGGTCAGGCGACGGTGCTTTTTGGGGCGCAGAGTTTTTGGGAGGGCGTGGACGTCGCGGGCGCGGCGCTCTCGTGCGTCGTCCTGACGCGCCTGCCTTTCGCGCAGAAGGGCGACCCCCTCGTCGAGGCGCGGTGCGAGGCGATGACGCGGCAGGGGCGCAACGCCTTCCACGACTACACGCTTCCTGAGGCCGTCATCCGTTTCCGCCAGGGCTTTGGCCGGCTCATCCGCGCGAAGTCCGACCGTGGCGTCGTCGTCATGACGGATCCGAGGCTGGTGACGAAGAACTACGGCGCGCTCTTCCGCCGCTCCCTCCCCGCGCCTGTGCGCGATCTTGGGTCTGTGGACGCGGTGTGCTCTCGCGTCGGGCAGTTCCTCGCCACCACGCCCTCGCGTCCCTGAAGGCCCTCGCGTCGCCCCCAATGCGTCGCTCTTAAAAAGACGAGCGCCCCATCAACACACGCGGCGTGCCGATTTGACTTTTGCGGCGCCCCTTGCTATACTTTGGCTACAGACACACATGA
>CAVKTW010000116.1:0-9987 GCA_963659085.1 Candidatus Methanomethylophilaceae archaeon
CGCGAACAACGAGTTCTACACGGATGGCACGCGCGTTATCTCCACCGAGGAGCGACGGGCGAACTGGGAGGAGTATCAGTATTTGAAACTGTATCCGGGCACGAGTCTCCCCTCGTTCCTCCCGAACCTCCGCTCGACGGTCGGCCAGCCGATTGCGGGCGAGACTGCGAACAAGTATCTCGGCGACACCCTCTCGCCGCCCGAGGATTGGAACGGCAACGACCCCGTGATCTCCGAGACGGGCGGCAACGCCATCTACCTCGACTACGCCGAGGAGGTGATCGCCTACGGCGCCGGGCCGATCGAGGTGACGTGGACGCTCAAGGACGGCTCGACGAAGACCGAGACGGCCGTCGTCTCCACCGCGCCGAACAAGCGCCCGGTGCGCCTCTACTGGACGCACGCGAGGCCGTCGAGCGTGGACGACAACTCCTACCAGGCGCTGCAGAACGCGGGCCCGACCGTCTCCTTCGGCTCGAACTACAAGGTCGAGCTCTTCGGGACGAACGGCATCAAGATCTTCGACAAGGCCAAGGGCGTGGTCGGAGACGTCCGCCTCAACGGCTCGGAGCTGCAGGCGTTCGAGAACTCCTACGGCACCTTCCTCATCGTCTACTCGCGCCTTGACGAGGCGCTCAACAAGCGCAAGCTCCTCGCCTACGAGATCGTCGAGGTCCTCGAGCCCAAGCAGACGCTCATCGAGGTGAAGATCGGCGACCAGCTCAAGCCGCAGACGCGCGACTTCTCGACGACCGAGCTCTTCCCCCGCGTCACGCGCGGCCTCACCGACGACGCGGAGAACGGCGAGATCTACGTCTACCAGCACACCGCCGCGACGACGGGCGCGACGCAGAACAACTACCTTTGGGCGATCCGCGACTCCAGCCGGAACCCGTGGAAGATCGAGGTCTTCTGGCGGGCGAAGGAGGAGCTGGACGTCGTCTGGCCCTTCGAGGTCGACATCTACGCCGCGTCGTGGGACGCGGCGGGGGCGCAGCCCTACGTGCGCGACACCGAGACGGCCGCGGGCGGCGAGGCCCAGGTCGAGCCGGTCGTCTACACGCCGAGCGGCGTCTCCATCGAGGCGATGCCCTACCAGGTGGCGTCCGACGGGCTTGACGGCTTCGTCGAGAAGGAGCATTTCCACGTCTCGGACGGGCTGCTCTACTCCGACTGGGCGGACGGCGCGACGTTCGCGCTGCTGAAATACACGAGCGGCGACGCGGTGTGGTTCCAGACGGTGCGCTCCATCCCCGCGAAGGCGACGGACATCCTCGCCGGGCTTTCGCTCGACTTCGAGGGCGCCTGCACGAACACCGCCTACCGCACGGGCGCGGCGACGAACGTCGTCGGCGCGATCGAGGCGGGGCTCGACGTCGCGCTCGCGGAGGAGATCCGCGCGCCGTTCGCGGGCGAGGACGCGTTCTTCTACCCGGGCTGGATTCGCCGCGACCACGAGCCCTCGGAGGGCGCGTATCCGGTGAAGAACCCCTACAACGTCAACACCTACGCCTATCCGACGGCCTACACGGCGCCGGACGACATCCGCTCGTCGATCTTCGCGGTGAACCTGGGCGAGCTCGAGGTGTGGTGGTCGCTGCCGTCGAACCTGATGGGCGAGCCGCGCCCGAACGGCGGCAACGCCAAGGCGCTGTCGGCGAACGTCTACTTCCCGGCCATCCCCGTCACCTACACGGCGCACACGCCGGAGCAGTTGGCGGCGTCCGCCGGCAGCTACGAGACCGCGCCGCAGATCGTGATCGCCTCCGGCCTCGGCTCGGCGGGCTACTCGCTGCGAGACTACGCCCTCTACCCGAGAGGCACGGAGAAGGCGCGGGTGATCAACTGGGGCGACAGGTGGGGCCAAGGCGGCGGAAGCCAGCGCCTGACGGAAGGCGACGCGCCGGTCGAGGTTCGACTGGCGGGGCAGAACAACACGACGGGCGTGACGTCGAACTTCACGTTCGAGACGCGCATCGTGCTGGCCGCCAACGTGTCCGATAATGAAAACGCCCCCTACATTCCGCTCGTCCAGTTCGTCGCATCGGACGCGACTGGCGGCGCGACGACGACCAACCTCTCGCTCGGCGTGAGCGAGTGCGGCCGCCTCTACATCAACGGCGAGCGGATCCTCCCCGATGCCGTCAAGGGCATGGCCGCGAACGCGTATTCCACGTTTTTCCTTGAGATGTTCGCCGAGTTTTCCTTGCAGGGTGATCCCGACACCGATGGGGGGTTCGCCGAGGGGTTCCGAGAGGTGTCGGGCCCTCTCACGGCCCATGTCGCCTTCTGCCACGAGGGGACGACGTGGCGGCTTTACCTGAACGGCGTTCCGTATGCGACGCTGGAGAACCGTCCGGCGGCGATCGACGTCTCGAAGGAGACGGCGCGGCTTTTTGAACGAGGCCCTAACCCCAATAATTGGATGGACGGCTACGCTTATGGCGGGCCGATCCACTACGTCCGCCTGTGGAGCGAGGCGCGGGGGGCGAAGCAGATCGACCAGAACCGCTATTTCGCGTGTCCGGCGTCGAGCGCCCTCGTGTTCCAGTTCGACGGCGCGACGCAGCCCTTCGAGGACTACGGCAATGCGGAGAACGAGAAGGGCCCGGTGAAGGACGGCTATCTCGCCGACACCTCCGGGCACGGCGCCCACGGCTACCTGACTTATGGCGCGACATACGCCGAGTGGGAGGAAGACACCACCGACTGGATGACGGCGGGCGAGATCGATGAGGTCGAGATGCGGTTACCGCACCCCGGGCGGACGTTCCCGGCGGACGCGACCGTCTACCGCCAGGCCGACCCGGAGCAGGATGGCTACAACCCGAACGAGGAGCACGCGCTCATGATCGGCGGCGTGGCGCACGCGCTTCGGTGCGACCTCAACCGCACGGCGAAGGACGGCGAGGGCGACGAGGCGTTCACGTCGCTGCCCTACGTGCTCGTGCAGTGGACCGACGCGGACACGCTCAAGCCGAGGATGACCGCCCTGCGCGTCGTCCCGGAGAACGACATCTACCGCTTCCGCCGCTACCTGACGGCCGGCTCGATGATCCAGAGCCCCGACCCGCTGGCGCGGCTGCAGCCGGCGAACCTCCAGTCGTTCATCTCGGGCCCCGTCTACGCGGGTTCGGCGGACGCGACGTGCTTCCGCGACCGCAAGGGCTGGTTCTGGGCGCATCAGGCGGGGGACGACGGCGGCGCGACGAACTACGTCTTCGAGCTCTCCTACCCGAACCAGGCGGCGTTCGACTATCCCGACGGCGACGCCCCGGAGGTCGGGGAGTCCGTTCCGTGGATGGCCAACTACGCCCAGCGAAACGACGCGTATGTCTGGACGAAGCCGGAGACGATGTATCTCAGCGGCTACAAGCCGCCGTTCCCGGCGCGGCCCAAGTCGGACCCCGTCGGCACGGCGATTGACTACACCTATGTCGTCGACTGGCCGGCGGACGTGCCGGGCCTTTACGTGAACGACACGCTTCACAACGCGAAGAACGGGCTTCCGGCGGTGCGCGGGCAGCTCTCCGCGAAGATCCTCTACCAGCAGTCGTCCGCGACCGGCGCCGTCGCGTCCGTCCGGCTCATCGACCCCGAGACGCGGCAGGGCGGCTCGCTCGTCGTGATTCCCGACGACATCCGCAACTACCGCGACCCGAAGACCTCGAAGCGCAAGTTCACCGACTTGCCGCCGCTTTTGCGCGACCGCTTCCAGTGGAACCCGACGGCGTTCTACGACCAGACGCACAAGGACACGCGCGAGCTCGAGCTCACGGGCCAGTTCATCGAGGACGCCTCCTACCAGTTCTCGCTCCTCAACGTGATGGACACGCGCTCGAAGGCGGTCATGCTCGACCCCGACCTCACGCCGGGCGCGGAGGCGCAGGCGTGGATCGACGGCGTCGGGAGCGTCTCGTCCGAGCCGATCGTCCTGTCCGACGACGTGACGCCGTTCACGGAAATGGCGCTCGCGACGACGGGCGAGGGCGCGGGCTACGTCACGCTCGTCTTCAACGACTCGACGAACCTCTCGATGGTCGCCACGAGCGACGTGGTGTCGATGTCCGTCATCCGCGTCGTGCCGGAGCTCTACAACGGCAACCTCCACGTCTTCGAGGGCGACAATCCGCTCGACAAGCAGATCAACCTGAAATACACGAGCGACTTCGGCGGCCGGCCGGAGGCGTGGGAGTTCGAGTGGCAGTTCTGCGAGCCCCGGAACGGGACGTTCGCCGACGTCGCCGACGCGAGCGCGTGGCTGTCGCTCGCCGGCTCGTGCGGCAAGGCGGGCGTGCCGATGCTCGACTGGATCACCGTCGGCGACGCGGGCGTGTTCGGCCTCTCCGACCACTACGTGCGCTGCCGCTACCGGGCGCTCGACCCGGCGGTGCAGGCCGTCGTCGGCACGGGCTGGTCGACCTGGTGCGCGCCGAAGCTCGCCGAGGGGTGGATCAAGCGCGTCCTCAAGGCGATCAACCCGTTCGACCAGCGGATCCGCGAGTTCCTCGACCACAAGGTCGACACCTCGCTCTCGATGGTCGAGCAGGCCGGCGCGCCCTACCAGGGCGACATCCCGCTCAACCTGGAGGCGCTGGAGGAGAACGGGCTCATCGCCATCTACGAGACCGTCCTCAACCAGGCGCGGAAGCTCTCGGTCGACGCGGACTACCTCGCGACCGACTCGCTCGCGCTCGCGCTGCAGATGGCGGCGGGGCGCATCGCCGAGCTCTACACCGTCCTCGGCAACGAGGCGTATGCGGACGCGCTCAACCCGACGGTCGACCTCGGCTCGAACGCCCTCGTCGACGACACGGCGGAAAGCTCCGTGTTCCCGTTCATGAACCAGTGCTCCGACCTGCTCGACGAGGAGCTCGCGCTCCTGCGCGGGCGCGACCTCTCGGCGGCCTACGCGAACAGCTGGAAGGCGAACGTCGAGCCGTGGACGTTCCCGGTCTGCAACCGCCTGATCTGGAACTTCTCGGCCGACATCGCCGGCGGCCAGGTCGCCTACGTCGAGAACTACGGCATCCGCGACGTCTGCGGCGCGAGCGACGCGGAGGACCCGTCGGCGAAGGACGGGGTGATCGACGTCTACGACGCGAAGAAGCTCTACCCGCAGGGCCACGGCGACGCCTGGGGCCACTACCTGTCGGCCGAGAAGGGCTACTACGCGCTGCTCCGCCACCCGATGTTCGGGTGGAAGCCGCAGCTTGAGGGCATCCTCGCCGGGCAGACCGAGATCACCATCGGCTACCTGCACGAGAAGCGGTTCGCGCAGGCGGCGGAGATGAAGGCGAAGGTCGGCGAGCGGATCGTCGCCGACACCCACCGGCGCGCCTACGTCGCCGGGGAGCGCGACGCCTGGCTCGCGGCGGAGGACGACGTCACGTGGACGGACGCGGACGGCCTTGAGGTGAGCCGCGCCTGGGGCGTGGACGAGTGGGCGACGCGCGCGCACCTCGGCGCCTACTACGACTGGGCGACGGTGAACGCCCTGCTGCCCTCGCGCGAGGCGAACGACACGCTCGTCAGGATGCTCGACCGCGAGTCGACGAAGGAGCTGGGCGCGATCGCCGCGAGCGCGCGGCGCATCCAGGCCGCCAGCGACAACGCCGACCGGGGGCTCAACCCGCTCGGCCTCTCCGAGGGCGCGATTCCCTTCGACATCTCGCCGATGGAGATCGACGCGGGCAAGACGCACTTCGAGCAGATCCTCGAGCGCGCGAAGAAGTCGACGACGGTCGCGCGCGACGTGTTCCGCCGCGCCAAGGCGGCGGCGAACGCGCTGCGCGACCAGAACGCCTCCGCCGACTACGAGAAGATGGTGGACGACGAGGAGGCCGCGATCGAGCGCCGGCTCATCGAGATCTACGGCTATCCGTATGACGACGACATCGGCCCGGGCAAGACCTACGAGCAGGGCTACTCGGGGCCCGACATCCACCACTACTACTACGTGGAGACCTACGACCTCGACGGCTCGGGCGGCATCAACGGCGAGTATCGCGGCGTGACCGCCGGCGACGGCAGCTACGGTCGCTACATCGACGTCACCGTCGACGACTACGCGATGATCACGACGAACGTGACCGGCACCTTCCAGGCCGAGATCGACGAGTCGCTCGCGGACAACGGGTTCTTCGGCAACATCGTCGTCGGCGCGGTCTCCTGGTATCAGGACAAGCTCGCGACGGTCGGCTCCTACATCGACCCGTGGTCGAAATACACCGGCGTCTGCTCGACGAACTACGCGCTGCCGGTCGCCGTCGTCGAGACCTCCGGCGACGCGCTCGACGGCAAGGTCGACTACACCTTCTCCGTCGCGGCGTGGACGAACGCGCCGTGGGTGGCGAGCTACTACGTGGGCGAGAACGGCTTCACCCCGAAGCCCCGCGACTTCCACGGCCAGCGCAAGGCCGAGGGCGAGACGCAGATCGCGCTCAACGGCTACGCGACGCAGCTCGCGGAGATCGACGTGAAGGCGAACGCGCTCTTCGCGGCGAACGAGAAGCTCCAGGGCCTCATCGACGAGCTGACCTCGCTCGACTACACGACCCAGATGGGCTACGTCACCGACGCGGCGCAGAAGGAGGTCGAGGCCTACATCGCCGCGTGCAAGAAGAACGCCGAGACGGTCGAGACGACGCTCACCGCGCTCAAGGAGCTCAAGGACACGCTCACGGAGTCCGGCGTCGAGGCGTTCCCGAAGCTGACGGGCCTCTCCTTCGACCTCACCAGCGCCGGGCGCGCCGCGCTGATCGCCCTCAAGAGCGGCCTCAACGACGCGCTCAACGGGCAGATCACGGCGCAGAGCTTCAAGGTGAAGAAGTGCGAGGAGGCGGTCACGGCGCTCGAGGACACGCTGAGCAGCCAGTTCAGCGCGTGGATGTCGAACGCCGAGCGCCAGAAGAAGGTCGCGGCGATCAAGGAGCAGACGGCGAACGTCCGCAGCGCGCTCGCCGAGCTGGAGGTCGCCTACAACGCGGCGAACGACACGCGCATGCGCTACGCGAAGATCGTCGCGGAGGGCGACGAGCTCCAGGCCGAGCGCGAGCGCCTGCGCATCCAGTGGGCGGCCGACCTCTCGCAGTCGCGCTACCGCAACATGACCTACCAGATCCTGCGCAACGACGAGCTCGCGCGCTACAACGAGGCGTTCGACCTCGCCGCGAAATACGTGTTCCTCGCCGCGAAGGCCTACGACTACGAGACGGGGCTGCTGCAGAGCGACAGCGCGAACGCCGCCGGGTCCGCGTTCATGACGAGCGTCGTCCAGGCGCGCGCCCTCGGACGCTTCTCCGAGTCCGGCGAGCCGCTCGTCGGCGGCGCCGCGGGCGACCCCGGTCTCGCCGACATCCTCTGCCGGCTCGACTCGAACTGGACCGTCCTCAAGCCCCGCCTCGGGCTCAACAACACGACGGGCGACCTCGACTCGTTCTCGCTCCGCCGCGACCTCTTCGGCAAGGCGGCGGACGCCTCGGCGGACGGCGCGTGGCGCGACGCGCTCGCGGGCTGCTGGGTGGACGACCTCAAGACCCACCCGGCGTTCGCGCAATACTGCCAGCCGTTCTCGCCGATGAACGCGGTCGAGCCGGGCTTCGTCATCCCGTTCCGCACGACGGTCGCCGCGCGCAAGGATCTCTTCGGCAACGACCTCGCCGGCGGCTCGACCGCCTACTCGTCGACCTACTTCGCGACGAAGCTCCGCGCCGTCGGCCTCTGGTTCGAGGCGCCGTCGGGCGCGCTCCCCAAGCGCGTCGACGCCTACCTCGTCCCCTGCGGGCTCGACTACATGCGCGCCCCGGTCAAGTCGTCGTCCTCGACGGCGGCGGCCATCCGCACCTGGCAGGTCGTCGACCAGGTGATGCCGGTGCCCTACTCGCTCTCCGAGAGCGACTGGGAGAGCGCGGACTGGAGCATGCTCAAGGACGTCTTCTCCAACGAGTTCTGCGTCCAGCGGCGGCACCCGGCCATCCGCGCCAACGTCGGGCCCGTCTTCGACGAGGCGGCCACGATGACCTACAACGCGAGGCTGGTCGGACGCTCCGTCTGGAACGACCAGTGGTATGTCTTCATCCCGGCGGCGTCGATCCACGCGGACGACGACACGGCCAAGAAGACGTTCCTCGACTCGGTCAAGGACATCCACCTCAACCTGAAGACCTACTACATGAGCGGCAACTGACCGCCGAGGGAAAGGAGACAAGCACATGAAGACGAATCACCGTCAATTTCTCTTCGCCGCCGCCGTCGTCGCGCTCGCCGCCGTCGCGGCGGCGGAGGACGCGGGGCTGCCGCAAGCGCCCGTCATCACCTACGGGATCGTCCGGGACGAATACGGAAGCCCGCTCACGACCGCGTCGTCGGCGACGCTCTCGCTCGTCCGGAACGACGACCGCGACGGCCGGGTCTACGCGGTCTCGTCCGTCGGCATCTACGGCTCGGCCGGCATGAACTACCGCCTCTCGCTTGAGATCGACGCCTCCGGCCCGAACCGCGACTACGCGGTCGTCGAGGGGACGGAGATGTTCATCAAGGCGACGGTCGGCGGCGAGGCGGTCACGCTCTCGCCGTCCGCCGTGTTCGCGACGCCGGCGCAGGGCACGCAGCAGCGCCTCGACTTCACGATCGGCGAGGACGCGGACGGCGACGGGATGCCGGACACGTGGGAGGCGTGGGTCCTGGAGATGGCGGGCCGGGCGTCCGACGCGGCGGCCATCGCGGCGTTCAAGCCGGGCGATGACGCGGACGGCGACGGGATGACGAACCTGCAGGAGTATCTCGCGGGGACGGATCCGTTCCTCGCGAGCGACCTCTTCGCCGTCCTCTCGTTCGAGGTCATCGAGGGCACGGGACGCGCGAAGATTTCCTTCACGACGGCCGAGGGGCGGACATACCGCCTGGTCGCGACAAGTTCGCTCGCCGCGCCGGAGTGGGTGCCTCTCGCCTCGGCGGCGGATGTCGACGGCGAGCTCGCCTACGCGAACTACAAGGGGACGGGGCGCGTGTGCTCCCTCTACGTGGACGCGCGTCTCTCCGAGCGGTTCATCCGCGTGGTGGCGGAATGATGGTCGTCACCAACGCCGTCGGCGTCGCCTTCGCGGCGGCGCTGCTCTCCGCCTCCGACACGGGGGCGGTTTTCGTCTTTCCCGAGGATGGGGCGACGAACGAGCTGCGGTGGGCGCAGCTCGCGCCCGCGTCGCGCGAGGCGGTCTGCGACGCGCTCGACTTCGCGCCGGTGCCGCCCGCGATGGCGGCGACGTTCGCGCGCGCGAGGAAAGACCTGCGCCGCCTTGCGAACCTAACGGCCGACGGACGGATCGACGCCGTGGAGGCGGCGCGGCGGCGGGAGGGCGTTCGCCGCGCCTTCGCGACGTTCTGTCGTGAGAAGGGCATCGAAGAGCCGACGATCTCCCGCCTCCTCCGCCGCCTCGAACGACCGGCGGTTACGGCATCCTCGGAAACATGACCCCGCCCGCCCTCACGCCGTTGCGAGAGGGCTCTTCTCGAACTCCTTGACGGCCGTGTGGTGCCAGGCGTCCAGCGTCACGCGACGCCCGTTCCTCAGGTGGAGCGTGAGGATGGATTTTGTCGTCCAGCGGGAGCGGTCGATGGAGGCGATGTCGTCCTTCGCGAACGTCTGGCCGTTGACGGAGAAGGTCGTCTCGTCGAAGGCGAATTGAAACCGCGCGGCGTTGAGGAGGCGGAGTCCGACGATGAGGAACGCGGCGAGCGAGGCGAGGCTCAAGCCCAGTTGCGTCTGCCGCTTCTGCCGTTTGAACGATTCCACGTCAAAGCCCTCCGGCGGGTCGCTTTTCTCGATCATGCGGTAGAGCTCCGCGCCCGGCGTGGCGGGGTAGCGCACCAGCCCGTCGTAGCCGAACCACAGGCAGAGCGCGGCCATGAGGGCTGTCGTGAACAGATGGCGAAGGGCGTATTCCCGGTTGAGTTGTGCTTTTTTCATACTGCGTAGTATACCACAAT
>CAVKTW010000117.1:0-2449 GCA_963659085.1 Candidatus Methanomethylophilaceae archaeon
ATATTGACGTTCTTTCCGCAAGGGGGTATTTTTTCAACCGAGATTCCATTTTCCGCGCAAAATGTGGTATACTTACTCCTTCACATGAAAATCCATTCGTATGAGACTTTCGGCGCGGCGGACGGCCCTGGGGTGCGCTTCATCGTCTTTTTGAGCGGCTGCCCCTTCCGGTGCGCCTACTGCCACAACCCCGACACGTGGGCGCGTCCGTCCGCCTTCGAGGCGACGGCGGACGAGGTTCTCGCACGCGCGTGGCGGTATCGCGCCTACTGGGGTGAGACGGGCGGCATCACCGCCTCGGGCGGCGAGCCTCTGATGCAGGCGAGCGAGGTCGCGGAACTCTTCCAAAAGGCCCACCGCCTCGGCGTGACGACGTGCCTCGACACGTCCGCCGCGTGCTTCCGCCGGGGCGACGCGGCGCAGGAAGCGCTCTTCCGCGAGACCGACACGGTTCTCCTCGACATCAAACTCGTCGACGACGCGCGTCACCGCGAACTCACGGGGGCAAGCAACGCGCCTGTCCTCGACTGCGCGAGATACCTCTCGGAGATGGGAACGCCCCTTTGGATTCGCCGCGTCATCGTGCCGGGCGTGACGGACGACGCGGACGACCTTCGCAAAACGGGCGACTTCATCCGCTCTCTCAAAACCGTCGAGCGCGTCGACTTCCTCCCTTACCACACGCTGGGTGTCCCCAAGTGGGAAGCCTTAGGTCTCCCCTACCGCCTCAACGGCATCCGCGAAGCCACGCCCGAAGACCTCGAACGCGCCCGCACCATCGCGGGAGTGTCACGCGATAGCGTGACCGCAAGATAAAAAGCCGGCGGAAGATCCACCCCAAGCAATCAGTCGCCATTCGACCGCGGCGCCTTCGGGCTTGAAGGTTTCAGGGATAATCCGCCGGCAAAGTCAGGATTTCGCACCCGTCGTCCGTGATGGCGACCGTGTGCTCGAAGTGCGCGCTGAGCGACCTGTCGCGCGTGACGACCGTCCAGTCGTTCTCCAGCACGTCCGTCTTCTCGCCCGCCTTGGTCATCGCGATCATCGGCTCGATGGCAATCGTCATGCCGGGCTTGAGGACGAGCTTCGTCCCCGGCTTGCCGTAGTTCGGCACCTCCGGATCCTCATGCACCGTCCGCCCGACGCCGTGGCCGATCCAGTCGCGCACGACGCCGAAGCCGGCCGCCTCGGCGACAGACTGGATCGCGTGGCCGACGTCGCCCAAGTGGACGCCCGGCCCGCACGCGGCGATCCCCGCCTTGAGGCACGCCTTCGTCGTCTCGACGAGGCGGACGACCTCGGGATCCGTGACGGACACCATCACCGTCCGCGACGTGTCGCCGTTGAACCCCTGCGTGAAAATCCCCACGTCCGTCTTGACGAGGTCGCCCGGCATGATGACGCGGTGGCGCGACGGGATGCCGTGGATGACCTCGTCGTTGATCGAGACGCACAGGTGGCCGGGGAAGCCCTCGTAGCGGTAGAAACTCGCCTTGACGCGGTGCTTCGCGCAATACGCGACCACGCGCTCGTCGATCTCGGCCGTCGTGACGCCCGGCGCGACGGCGGCGGCGCAGATGTCGCGGATCTCCGCGCTCATCCGGCACGCCTCGCGCATGCGGTCGATCTCGGCCTTCGACTTGACGTCGACCTTCATGGAATCACATCGCGCGCTTGAAGGCTTCGGCGTTCCTCTCGGGGCCCTGGTTGCCGTCGATCACGCGCAAGAGTCCCTTCTCGCGATAGAACGCGATGAGCGGCTCCGTCTCGCGGTGGTAGACTTTCAGGCGGTCGCCCACCGTCTCGGGGTTGTCGTCCTTGCGGATGACGAGAGCCTCGCCGCAGACGTCGCACACGCCCTCGACCTTCGGCGGCAACGCCTTGACATGGTAGCCGGCCTTGCACTTGGGGCAGGTGCGCCGCCCGGCGATGCGCTCGGCGATGATGGAGTCCGGCACATCCACGAGGACGGCGGAGCGGATCGGCGCGCCCGTCTCCTCCAAAATCTTCGCCTGCGCGACGTTGCGCGGGAAGCCGTCGAGGAGCATCGTCACGTCGCCCGTCGTCTCGGCGATGACGTCCTTGATCATTTGCGCGATGAGCGCGTCGGGGACGAGTGCCCCCTTCTCCATGTAGGCTTTCGCCTCCTGGCCTGCGGCCGTGCCCTTGGCGACGGCTCCGCGCAGGAGGTCGCCCGACGAGACATGGCGAAGAGACGCATCTTCGCCGGCGAGACGGCTCGCGACCGTTCCCTTGCCGGAACCCGGAGCCCCCAAAAGAATGACGATGTTCATAATGTCCCCTATTATACCACAAAGAGAGTCAAAGAGAGAAGTCGAAGTCAATAGTGCCGCTCGCGACCTGCTCGCTTGAGCGGGCGTGGGCGGAGGGGTCAAGTTCAAGCACCGCGGCGACTCTTAATATCTCGCCGCTTGGTAAGAGCGACGAC
>CAVKTW010000118.1:0-7309 GCA_963659085.1 Candidatus Methanomethylophilaceae archaeon
CCATGGGTTGGACGGGGCAGGCCATTTTCTCTTTGGGTGTCATGGTTAAGAAAGTTGAAAAGTGGAAGGGTGGAAGAGTGGAAAAGTGGAAGAGTGGAAAAGTGCGGTGGAAAAGTGGAAAGGTGGAATGGTGGAAGGGTGGAAAGGTGGAAGGGTGCGGGGGAGAAGTGGGTTACTCTTTTGACATTTTCAGGAGGTTGCAGACGTGGTCGCGCGCGCGCTGTTCTTGGGGCTTGAACGACGACATGCGGCTGAGCATCTCGTCCCAGTCGACGTCGTGCGCGTCGAACTCCGGCCCGTCCACGCAGACGAACTTCATGTGGCCGCCGATCTTGGCGCGGCAACC
Organism: Candidatus Methanomethylophilaceae archaeon; assembly: GCA_963659085.1. Classification (GTDB taxonomy): domain Bacteria; phylum Verrucomicrobiota; class Kiritimatiellia; order RFP12; family UBA1067; genus UBA1067. The sequence continues at coordinate 347 of CAVKTW010000118.1, forward strand.
GCCGCACATCCCCGTGCCGTCGATCATGATCGTGTTGAGCGAGACGGTCGTCTTGACGTGGAAGGGCTGTGTCGTCAGGGCGCAGAACTTCATCATGACGGGCGGGCCGATGGCGATGACCTCGTCGACCGCGCCTTGTTCGCAGAGCTCCTTGAGCGGCTCCGTGACGAGACCTTTTCGCCCCTTCGAGCCGTCGTCCGTGACGAGGATGAGTTTCTCGCCCGCGATCTTGCGCATCTCCTCCTCCATGACGAGGAGCGAGGCCGTGCGCGCGCCCATGATGATCGTGACGTCGTGGCCGTTCGCCTTGAGGGCCTGCGCGATCGGGTGCATGGGCGCGACCCCGATGCCGCCGCCGACGCAGACGACGCGCGAGGGCGTCTCGGGCAGGCGCGTCGGCCGCCCCAAGGGCCCGAGGACGGCGGGGAGCGTGTCGCCCGCCTGTTTGGCGGCGAGGCGCATCGTCGTCGCGCCGACTGTCTGGAAGATGAGGGTGATCGAGCCGCGTTCCGCGTCCGCGTCGGCGATGGTCAGCGGAATGCGCTCGCCCCACTCGTCGTCCACCATCAAGATGATGAATTGCCCCGCTTTCCTGTTCTTCGCGATGAGGGGGGCCTCAATCTCCATCTGGCACACCGTCTCGGACAGCATGCGTTTGGTCAAGATCCTGTTCATAGTTGGCGTATATTATACACTAACTTATGATATAATAAAACATATGGCAGAAGAAAACAACGAATACCGTCAGCAGCGCCTTCTCGCGATGGAGGCCCTGCGGACGCTTGGGTATGAGCCGTATGGCGCGAAATTCGACCACCGCGACCTCGCCGAGGTCCGCCGGACGTTCGAGGAGGGGGCGGCCGCGCGCGTGGCGGGGCGGCTCCTGATGATCCGCCGGATGGGGAAGATGAACTTCGCGACGCTCAACGACGGCACGGATCGCTTCCAGCTCATCTTCAAGCGCGACGAGCTCTCCGACACGGCGTTCGCCGCGTTCAAGCAGCTGAACCTCGGCGACATCATCGGCGCGGAGGGAACGCTCTTCACGACGCAGAAGGGCGAGAAGTCGCTCGTCGTCAAGGCGTGGACGATGCTCGCGAAGGCGTTGGAGCAGCCGCCGGAGAAGTTCCACGGCCTCGCCGACCAGGAGGAGTGCTACCGCCGCCGCTACGTCGACCTGATGACGAACGACGAGTCGCGCCAACGCTTCTTCACGCGCTCGAAGATCCTCATGGAGATGCGCAAGTATCTCTGGTCGAAGGGCTTTGTCGAGGTCGAGACGCCCATCCTCCAGGATCAGGCCGGCGGCGCGGCCGCCAAGCCCTTCGTCTCGCACTTCAACGCGCTCGACAAGGACTGCGTCATGCGCATCGCCCCGGAGCTTTACCTGAAGCGGCTTCTCGTCGGTGGCATGAACAAGGTCTTCGAGATGGGCAAGGACTTCCGCAACGAGGGCATCGACCGGACGCACAACCCGGAGTTCACCGTCTGCGAGGTCTACGAGGCCTACGGCGACCGCACGTCCATGGAGTCGCTGATCGAGGGGCTGCTGCCGCACCTCTGCGACACCGTGATCGGCTCGCGCCTCGTGCCGTATGGGGAGGCGAAGACGCCCATCGACTTCAACCCGCCCTACCGCCGCGTCGCCTACCGCGACCTCGTCACGGACTTCATGGGCGCGGATTGGTTCGCGCTCGACTTCCAAACGCAGCTGGAGCGGGCGAAGGCGAAGAGCCGCGAACTCGACGTCAACCTGGAGCTCGACGGCGTGACGACGGAGCTCATGCTCACGCACGAGGTCTACGACAAGATGATCGAAAAGACGCTCTTCGCGCCCACGTTCGTGACGCGCCTGCCGCACGAGTTCGTCCCGCTCGCCAAGGCGTGCAAGGACGACCCCAAGCTCGTCGATGTCTTCGAGTTCGTCGTCGCCGGCCGCGAGCTCTGCCCCGGCTACACCGAGCAGAACGACCCCATCGAGCAGCGCAAGGCGTTGGAGAACCAGGCGGGCGAGGACACCGAGAAAATCGACGAGGACTTCATCAGCGCGCTGGAGTGCGGCATGCCGCCCACGGGAGGCCTCGGCATCGGCGTCGACCGCCTCGTCATGTTCCTGACCGGCACCGACTCCATCCGCGACATCGTTTTGTTCCCGCAACTGAAGCGCACGTGACATGAGACACCTTCCTCTTATTCTTCTCGCCGCCGCCGTCGCGGCCTCCGGGGCGTTCGCGCAGTCGGCCAACCAGGTCGGCGCGGCGCCCGACTTCGGCACACGCTACGCGACGGACGCGTATCCCGGCTTCGACACGGACTTGGGGCCCTTCCAGTTGGAGCGCAAGGAGCCGCGCTGGTTCGCGTTCATCAACGGGCCCGCCAAGGACACGCCGGAGGCGCAGTTCCTCCACGGCCTCGTCTTGGAGGAGCGGGGCGCGTGGGGCAAGGCCGCGAAAGCCTACGACGCGCTCGTGCGCGAATGGCCCGCCTCGAAGGAGGCCCCCTTGGCGCAGACGCGCCTCGCGGAAATCTTGGACGCGCACGAGGACGACGCCTTCGAGTCGTTCCTCGCGTATCTCTACCTCGTGGACTTCTACTCCTTCCAATGCGACTACGCGGCGAGTCTGACCGCGATGCACCGCCTCGCGGGGAAGATGCGCGAGGAGGGCAAGACGATCCTCTTCTTCCGCTTCCGGAACACGGTGGACGTCCGCCGCGCCTTCGAGTGCTGCGTCCTGCGCGCGCCGGGGGCCGCGTGGACGCCGGGGGCGATGCTCACCATCGCCGACTTGCGCGAGGAGGCGGGCGACTGGGAGGAGGCCGTCAAAGTCTACGAGAACCTCCAGAACCTCCACCACGGAACGGCGGAGGCGCGGGAGGCGTGTTTCCGCGAAGCGTCCGCGCGCATGCGGATCCTGGAGGATCGCGGCTACAACCGCGAGCGGTGCGTGGACACGCTGCTCTTCCTGAAGCGGGCGGAGACGGCCGTGGACGACGCGCAGAAGCCCGCCGTCCGCGCGTTCCGCGAGACGCTCGGCCGGCGGCTCGACGACGAGGACTACCGCGCGGCGTCGTTCTACGACTCGCGCATGCGCACGCGGCGCAGCGCCGTGAGCGCCTACGAGCAGTTTTTGAAAGACCACCCCGACAGCGCGCACGCCGAGACGGTTCGGGCGCGCCTTGACGAGTTGAAGGAAGGAGTTGACGAATGAAAGTCCCTGTGTCCGGCCTTGCCGCCGCGATCCTCATCCTCTGCGGTTGCGCGACGGATTACGCCTGGCGGCCGACGGTGAAAGAGTCCATGCGCCGCGTCGCCGTGCCGACGTTCCGCAACGAGACGACCCTGCCGGAGATCGGCGCCGTCTCGTCGCGCCAGATCCTGCGCGAGATCCAGCGCGAGGGGACGTTCGCCATCGCCTCGGTGGACGACGCCGCGCTGGAGATCCAGGGCGTCGTCAAGTCCGTGGGCTCGTCCACGCCCGTCTCCAGCCGCCGGATCTACGGGCGGACGTCGGCCTCGGAGATGACGGCCGAGGTCGAGGTCTCCGTCATCGACAAGCGCGAGGGGCGCGTCCTCGTCGAGAACAGGCTCTACCGCCCCCGCGCGACCTACATGTCGGGCTCCGACGTGACGACGGCCCAGCGCGACGCGGCCGGCCGCCTCGCGGACGACTTGGCGCGGCAGGTTGTCGACGACTTGCTCACCTTGAAGGATTTGAAGGATTAAAGGAGGGTTTTTATGGACGACGTTCACGCCGTTATCGAACTGAAGATCACGCCCCAGCGCGACTGCGGGTTCGGGAAGATCGCCGAGCACGTCTCGCGCTTCAACGAGGTGGAGGCCTGCTTCCTGATGAGCGGCGGCTACGACCTGCTCGTCTTCGTCAAGGGCGCGTCGTTGCAGGACGTCGCCCAGTTCGTCGCGCAGGATCTCTCGACCATCGAGGGCGTCCTCTCGACCGCGACGCATTTCATGCTCAAGACTTACAAGGCCAAGGGGATCGCCGAGTCGCTGGGCATCGATTCCCGTCTGGAGGTGTCGTGACATGGCCGTCGATCTCGCACAAAAGGCGCAGAACTTCGCGAACCGGGGGCGGCAGGCCCTCGAAACGGGGAAGTATGACCTCGCCGTCGACATGCTGATGGAGGCCGTCGCGGCGGCTCCCGACATTCTGGAGACGCGCAAGCTTTTGCGGGCGGCGCAGATCGCGAACTTCCGCAAGGGCGGCGGCAAGACGGGCGTCCTCGCGAAGATCGGCTTCGCGGTGGCGCGGCAGAAGATCATGGGGCTCGTCAAGAAGGGCGAGGGCGCGGCGGCGATGGCGGAGGCCGAGAAGCTGCTCGCGCAGAACCCGCTCGACCCCGACAACATCGAGGCGGCCGTCAAGGCGGCGGAGGCGGCGGGCAAGGCCGACCACGCGGCCGTCACGATCGAGGCGGCCTACGAGTGCTCGAACAAGGATCCGTCGCTTTTGGAGCGCGTCGCGGCGTATTACACGATGGCGAAGCGCTGGGACAAGGCGCGCGACGCCTACCGCAAGCTCTCCGAGTTGAAGCCGGGCGACCAGCGCGTCATGGGGCTTTTGAAGAACGCCGAGGCGCAGGCGACGATGAGCGCGGGGTGGACGGACGCCGTCGGCAAGAAGGGCGGCTTCCAGAGCCTCATCGCCAACAAGGAGCAGGCGGCGAAACTCGACGCGGCGAACAAGGCCGTCGTGGCGGGCGAGGACGCGGAGCTGCTCATCCAGGAGAAACTCAAGGCCATCGAGGCCGAGCCGAAGAACATGAACGCGCGTCGGGCGTTGGCGCGGCTCTACATCCAGTCGAAGCGCTACTACGAGGCCATCGACGTCCTCCAGCAGGCGATTGAGGTCTTGGGCTCGATGGATCCCGAGCTCGACCGCATGCTCGCGCAGACGAAAGTCCAATACTACGACCAGCAGATCGCGCTCCTGCGCGAGCAGGGGCGGGAGGACGAGGCCGTCGCGCTGGAGGGCGAGAAGAATCAGTTTGTCTTCGACGACTTGGCGCAGCGCGTCGAGCGTTATCCGAACGACCTCCACCTGCGCTACGAGCTGGGCAAGGAGTATTTCTCGTATGGCTACTACGACGAGGCCCTGACGCACCTGCAACTGGCGCAGAAGTCGCCGAAGGACAGGCTCTGGGCGCTCTACTACCTCGCGATGTGCTTCCTCCACCAAGGGCAGACGGACATGGCCGTCATGCAGCTTGAGACGGCGCGGGACGCGCTGCCCACGATGGACGAGCTCAAGAAGAAGGTCGTCTACCAGCTGGGGCGTTGCGCCGAGGACGCGGGCGACCTTGAGAAGGCGTATCAGTGCTACAAGGACGTCTACTCGTCGGATGTCGGCTTCGAGGACTTGGGCGAGAGGATGCTCGCCGTCAACCAGGCGATCCGGAAGGCGCATCAGGGGTGACGGGGAGGTGGCAGCCCCAAGGAGAGTCGAACTCCTCTACCAAGCATGAAAAGCTCGTGTCCTAGCCGATAGACGATGGGGCCTTGTCGAAAAGTGCGTATAGTATACCAAAAGTCATGACCGAGCGTCAAGCCTATCTTGCGTTCCACCTGACCTCCCACGTGGGGTCTGCGACGCTGGCGCGTCTCGTCGAGCAGCACGGCTCGGCCGTGGCGGCGTGGGAGGCGTATCCCAACAAGGTGTCGCGGACGGGTGACGAGGTGGATGTCGAGGCGGAGGAGTCGCTCGCGCGCACACGCGGCGTTCAGATTCTGACGCTCCTTGACGATTCGTATCCCGCGCGGTTGCGGGCGGCGCCCCAGCCGCCGCTCGCCCTTTACGTGCGGGGCGACGCGACCGCGTTGAGCAAGCCGTTCGTCGCCCTTGTCGGCACGCGGCGCGCGACAGCCTACGGGCGGGAGATGGCGCGGCGACTCGCGCGCGACCTCGCGGAGGCGGGTTGGGGGATTGTCTCGGGGCTGGCCGTGGGCATCGACGGCGAGTCACACCGCGGGGCGCTCGACGCGAACGGCGTGACGGTCGGCGTGATCGGCTCGGCCCTCGACAAGTTCTACCCCGAGGAGAACCTTGACTTGGCGCGGGAGATTGTCGGGAATGGCGGGGCCGTCGTGAGCCAGTTTCCCTTCGGGCATCCCGCCGACCAGACGACGTTCCCCATCCGCAACCATGTCGTGGCGGCCCTCGCGTCGGGCGTCGTGGCGGTCGAGTGTCCGCTCCGCTCCGGCACGCTGATCACAACGTCGATGGCGGCCGACTTGGGCCGACCCGTCATGGCCGTCCCCGGGCGCGTCGACCAGCGCATGAGCGCGGGGTGCCTCCACTTGATCCGCGAGGGCGCGACGCTCGTGCGCCACGCCGACGACGTGCTGGAGATCCTCTCCGATTTCTTCGGGACTTCCAAACGCTCGCCGCGCGAGGAGGCTGGCGAGGAGAAGGGCGCGTCCGAGGCGGACGAATCCGTCGGAACTCCGCCGCGCTATTCCGTCGAGGAGGCGCTTCTCATGACGCACATCGACCGCGAGGGCATTTCCTTGGACGAACTCGTCCGCCGCACGAAACTTCCTGTCGCGCGAGTCAATTCGCTCGCGATGGAATTGCGGATCAAGGGCTTCGTCCGCTTCCTCCCCGGAAACCGCGTCTCGCTCCTCTAAAACAAGAACGCTTCTCTTAAGAAAGGCACGCGCATGAGTTATTACTTGATGATCCTCGTCGGCTCCGTGCTGGTGAACAACTTTGTCTTGAGCCGCTTCCTCGGCTGCTGCCCGTTCCTCGGCGTCTCGAAGAAGACGGAGACGGCGTTGGGGATGTCGGGGGCGGTCGTCTTCGTGATGACCATCGCGGCGGCGGTGACGTGGGGTCTCGACCACTGGGTCTTGCAGCCGAACGGCTTGGGGTATATCCACACGCTCGCGTTCATCCTTGTGATCGCCGCGCTCGTCCAGTTCATCGACATCGCGATGAAGCGGTT
>CAVKTW010000119.1:0-7802 GCA_963659085.1 Candidatus Methanomethylophilaceae archaeon
GCCGTGTAGAATGGCCGGGCGCGATTCTAAAAAATCAAGAATCAAGGTCTGACCTCTGTGTTAAAACATCCCGAACGCCGGCACGAGAACCTGCGCGATTGACGCGACTGAAAATATGGTATAATGTCAACTGTTTCGGGCGATGTTATGCGTCGCGTCGACGGACATGAAAACAAGGAGGCAGGGGGCGTATGCCAGTCATCGAGCGAATCGTCAGGCCGAGGAGAAGGCGAGTTTCCGTGGAAGTTCCACAGGAGTTCTCGTCGTTTTCCTGTCGGGTCATCGTCGTCCCCTTGCAGAAAGCCCAAAAGCAGACGTTCGATTTCTCCGACCTTGCGGGCAAACTTACGTGGACTGGCGACGCCATTGCCGAACAACGGAAATTGCGAGATGAGTGGTGACGGCTTTCTGCTTGACACGAATGCGATCATCGCGGCGACGGCGAGGGCGAACAGCTTGACGATTCTCACGGCTGACGACCATTTCAGGAAACTGAAATCGCCGTGGCATGTCAAGTTCTTTCGGACGATCTGAAACGGGACGGGTCTCTTCGGCCGTCGCCGCGGTGCTTGAACTTGACCCCTGCGCCCCCGCCCGCCGCCCGATGAATCTTGATTTATTTCGTGCCTTCGTGCTATAATACACATAGGAATGAAAACGTTTGACTCCTTTTGGCACGCGATCTTCAAGAACAATCCGACCTTTCGGCTTGTGCTGGGGCTGTGTCCCACGCTCGCGGTGACGACATCGCTTGAGAACGCGCTCGGCATGGGGCTCGCCGCCACGTTCGTCCTCGTCGCGTCCAACGGCCTCGTCTCGGCGTTGCGCAAGCTCATCCCCGACGCCGTCCACATCCCCTGCTACATCGTCATCATCGCCACCTTCGTGACGGCCATCGACCTGTTGATGCAGGCCTACCTCCCCGCGCTCTCCGCGTCGCTCGGCATCTTCATCCCGCTCATCGTCGTCAACTGCATCATCCTCGGCCGCGCCGAGGCGTTCGCCTGCAAGAACACCGTCCTCGACTCCCTCGCGGACGGCCTCGGCTCCGGCTTGGGCTTCACGCTCTCGCTCTCGCTCATCGCGACCGTCCGCGAGATCTGCGGCGCGGGGACGCTGACCGTTTGGGGCGACCTCGCCGTCAAGGGCCTCAACCCCGGCCCCGTCACGCTCGCCATCCTCCCGGCGGGCGGCTTCGTGACACTCGGACTTCTTTTGGCGCTCATGAACCACGCGCAGGCGGCCCTCGCGCGTCGCCGGGGGCTTGAGGCCCCGAAACCCGTCCACCTCGACTGCCGCCATTGCGCGCAATGCGGGAAGGGGAGGGCGGCCTCGTGAAGTGCCCCAAATGCGGCGCGGACGAGGATCGCGTGCTCGACTCGCGCACGGCGCGCGACGGGGCGGCCATCCGCCGCCGCCGCGAGTGCCTGACGTGCGGCGCGCGCTTCACGACCTACGAGGAGGTCGACCGCGACGAGGTTCAGGTCGTCAAGCGCGACGGCCGGCGGCAGACCTTCGCGCGGCAGAAGATCGAGAAGGCGATCCGCCAGGCCTGCGGCAAGCGGAGCGTCTCCAACGAGCAGATCAAGTCCATGATCGACGAGGTCGTCTCGAAGATCGAGGGCGACGAGATCTCGTCCGCGCAGATCGCCGAATACGTGATGGAGAGCCTCCACCGCGTCGACGAGGTCGCCTACATCCGTTTCGCCAGCGTCTACCGCCAGTTCCGCGACGTCGCGGAGTTCCTCTCGGCCATCACGGAGATCGTCCGCAAATGAACGCCACCCGCTACCAACGCCCGCCCCTGCGCGTCGCGCTCCTCGGCCTGGGCCGCGCCATGTTCGAGACGCACTACCCCGTCTTCAAGGCGCATCCCGCGCTCTTCCAGGTCGTGTGCGCGTGCGACCTCATCCGCGAGCGGCGCGACATCGTCGCGCGCGACTTCCCCGCGTGCAAGATGTTCCGCCGCCTCTCCGACATGCTCGACGAGCGCGAGATCGACCTCGTGGACATCGCCACGCCGACCGTCAACCACGTCCACGACGCGCTCGCCTCGCTCAAGCGCGGGTTTTGGACGCTGGTGGAGACGCCCATGGCCCTCACCTACGAGGACGCGCTCATCCTCAAGGGGGCGGCCCTGAAGGCGAAGGGGCGGCTGCTCGTCCTCCAGCGCGGCTTCTTCGCGCCCGACTTCCTGCTCGCGCGGCAGATGATGGCGGACGCCCGCTTGGGGACGATCCACGAGATCGTCATCCGGCGCGAGGACTACGTCCGCCGCGACGACTGGCAGTGCGTCAAGCGCCTCGGCGGCGGGGCCGCCTACTACGAGATGTGCGACCTCATCCTCCAGGCGATGAAGCTCCTGCCCCTGCCGCCCGTGCAGATGTGGAGCGACTTGAAGCGGACCGCCTCGACGGGCGACGCGGAGGACGACGTCCGCGTCTGCCTGAAGACGCGCGAGCAGGTCTCGGCCGACATCCGCTTCTCGGGCGGGGCCTTCCCCGGCGACCGCTCGCCCTCGTTCACCCTGCGCGGCGACCGCGGCGTCTTCAAGGTCGAGCCGGACGCGCGCGAGGGGACGCTCCTCGTCCTCGACCCCGCCTGCAAGCTGCCGCGCCGCCGCGCCTCGGTTCGGACGCCGCCGTTCCGCGACATGCACGAGAAACTCCCCTTGAAGACGCTCGCCGTCGCCCTGCCGCGCAACACGGTCTCGGGGCCCTCCGCCTTTTGGAAGCACGTCTACGACACCGTGCGCACGGCCGCGCCCTTCCCCATGACGCTGGAGGACGCGATCGAGACGGTCAAGTTCGCGCACCTCATGAAAAAGACGAGCCCGTTCGGAGTCTGATGAAAAAAGAATCCCCCGCGATGACGCAAAGTCTCGAAGACTACCTGGAGGCCATCTACCTGTGCGTCCTGGAGGGGAAGAAGGCGCAAGTCCGCGACATCGCCCGCCGCCTCGGCGTGAAGATGCCCTCGGTCGTCAAGGCCCTGCACGAGCTCAAGCGGCTCGACCTCGCCATCCAGGAGCCCTACGCGCCCATCGAGCTGACGGCGAAGGGCGCGCGCGTCGCCAAGAGCGTCCTCTCGCGCCACCACCTCCTGCGCGCCTTCCTCGTCAAGCTGGGCGTCTCGAAGAAGAACGCCGACAAGGACGCCTGTTTGATGGAGCACATCCTGTCGGCGGAGACGCTCGACAAGATCCGCTCTTACACCGAAAAAGAGAATCCATGAAAAGTCAACTCAACACCCTGCGCCAGCTTCAGGAGCTCGTCCTGACGCGCGACGAACACATCCAGAACGGCGACGGCCGCAGCCTCGACAAACTCAACGAGTCCATCCAGGCCCTCCAGGCGGAGCTGAACCCCCAGGTCTCGGCGATCTACCAGAGGCTTTACAAGAAGAGCCACATCGTCATCTCGGCCATGACGAACAACGGCTGCGCCGTGTGCGGCATGAAGGTGCCCATCTCCCAAGTCCAGCAGGTGTGTCTGGCGCGGCACCTCGTCACGTGCTCAAGCTGCGGGCGCATCCTCTTCGCGGACGACCCGGAGGCGGCGCGCAACGTGACGGAGGCCGTGCGCGAGGAGACGCCGCGCACGGGCGTCTCGCGCTTCAGCGCGGAGGAGCTGATGGTGGCGGATCTGGGCGACGTCGACCGCGTCGGCGCCATCGAGAAACTCGCGCGGGCGATGGAGGAGGGCGGCTTCATCAAGAACTCCGAGCGCCTCGTCACGTCGGCCCTGGAGCGCGAGAACGTCATCTCGACGGCGATGGGCGAGGGGCTCTCGTTCCCCCACGTGCGCGGCGTGGAGGGCGGCGCGCTCACGTTCGCCCTCGGCGTCTCCAAGAAGGGGATCGACTGGGACGGCGAGAACACGGTGAACATCGTCGTCCTCTCGGCGATCCCCGTGGCCGTGTCGGCCTTCTACATCCGCCTCGTCTCCGGCCTCGTCCAGTCCCTCACGAAGGAGGCGAACAAGGCGGCGATCCTCGCGGCCGCCGACGCCACCGCGTTGTGGAAGGCGCTCTCGAAGGCCACGCGCGCGACCGTCCGGTGATGCGCCGCCTCCTCCTGCCGCTTCTCGCCGCCGTCCTCCTCGCGTCGCCGGCGTTTTCGGCCGACGCCCTGACGGCGGTTCCCTACCGGAGCGCCGCCGCGTGCGACGGCGCCGGCCACGTCTTCTTCTCCGACCACCCCGACGAGACGGCCTACATCGCGAGCGTGAGCAAGCTGATGACCGCGCTCCTCGTCTTCGAGGACATCCGCGACGGGAAATACGCGCTCGCCACGCGGGTTGTCGCGGGCGAGGAGGTCGCCTATTCGGAGCCGAGCTGGGTGGGCTTGCGCAAAGGCGACGAGATGACCGTCCGCGACTTGCTCTTCGCGCTCCTCGTCGGGAGCGCGAACGACGCGGCCGTCGTGCTGGCGCGTCACGCCGGGGGGACGGTCGAGGCGTTTGTGGCGCGGATGAACGGCCGCGCCAAATCGCTTGGCATGGCGAGGACGGTCTACGCCAATCCGAGCGGCTTGCCGCCGAGCAAGGCGCGGCGGTATCCGTGGACGGGCTTCAACGTTTCGACCGCCAACGACCAGCTGCGCCTCGCCCGCGCCTTGGTGGCGCACCCGGAGGTCTTCGCCTTCACGTCGGTGGCGAGCGTCGAATTCATCAAGACGGCGACGGGCTACCGCGTGGGGCTTGACGGGGAGGACGCGCGCGACGGCGAGAAACTCGTCCGGCGCGTCGCGAACCACAACCGCCTCTTGGGGCGCGAGTTCCCGAGCGTGGACGGACTCAAGACGGGCTACATCGACGCGGGCGGCAGTTCCATCCTCCTGAGCGCGAAAGAGAAGGATCGGCGCGTCTTCGTCGCCGTCCTCGGCGCGGGCTCGAAACTCGACGCGAAGCGGCGCGTCCTCCGGAAAAGCGCGGACGTCCGCGACGACGCGGCGCGGCATCTTCTCTCGGACATCCTCTCAACCATGGCGTGGTAAGGCATGAAACCTCTCTCGGACATTTTGCGCGGCATCCAAGACCGCATCGAACACGCGTGTGCGCGTTCTGGGCGCGACCCCTCGGACGTCGAGATTGTCGCCGTCACGAAGACGCACGGGCCCGATGTCGTGCGCGAGGCCCTTGACGCGGGGCTTTCGGTGATTGGCGAGAACAAGGTTCAGGAGGCCGCGTGGAAGAAGGCCGACAGTCCCGCCGGGGGTTTTTGGCACTTGATCGGCCACTTGCAGACGAACAAGGTGCGCCACGCGCTGGAGATTTTCGATGTCATCGAGAGCGTGGATTCCGTGAAACTCGCCTCGCGCATCCAAGCGGTCTCCGACGCATTCGGGTTCTCGCCGCGCGTCCTTTTGGAAGTCAACGTCGCGGGCGAGTCGTCGAAGAGCGGCATCCCCGTCGAGGGGCTGAAGCCTTTGTTGGAGCACATCCTCGCCGCCTGCCCCCGCCTGCAAGTCGAGGGCTTGATGACGATGGCGCCGTTCTCGACGAACCCGGAGGACGCAAGACCCTTCTTCCGCAAGCTGCGCGCGCTGCGCGACGACTGCGAGACGTCCTTCGGCGTCTCCCTGCCGCGCCTCTCCATGGGCATGAGCGGCGACTTCGAGGTTGCGGTCGAGGAGGGCGCGACGTGGGTGAGGCTCGGCACGTGCCTCTTCGGCGAACGCCCCAAGATTGCGCGGCGCGAGGTCGCGGGGGAGTCGGAGGGCTTTGCGTCGGGCGGCCTCGACTCGTTCTCCGGCGAAGGCCCGACCGTGAAGGTGTTGGACGCATGAAAATCGGCTGTCATCTCTCGTCGAGCGGCGGGTTTCTCGCCATGGCCGTCTCGGCCGTCTCCATCGGCGCGAACGTCTTTCAGTTCTTCACGCGCAACCCGCGTGGCGGCGCGGCGAAGCCCATCGACGCGGGCGACGTGGACGCCTTCAAGGACTACGCCGCCTCGCACGGCATCGGGCCTGTCTTGGCGCACGCCTCCTACACGCTCAACGTCGCCTCGGACAAGCCCTCGACGCGCGACTTCGCCGAGGCGGTCTTCGTCGACGACTTGAAGCGTTTGGAGGCGATTCCCGGCGCACTCTACAACTTCCATCCGGGCTCCCACGTCGGGCAGGGGCTGGAGCGCGGGAAGGAACTCGTCGCGGGGGCGCTCACGCGCGTCTTCTCGAAAGCCCCGTCCGCGCCGTGGCGGACGACGGTTCTCTTGGAGACGATGGCGGGCAAGGGCTCGGAGATCGGCGGGACGTTCGACGACATCGCCGAGGTCATCACGCGCGTCGAGCGGACTCTCGGCGCGGAGGATCTCTTGGGCGTCTGCCTCGACACGTGCCACGTCTTCGACGCGGGCTACGACATCGTGAACGATTTGGACGGCGTCGTGCGCGCGTTCGACCGCGTCATCGGCCTGAAGCGCCTGAAGGCGATCCACCTCAACGACTCGCTCAACACGCTGGCCTCGCACAAGGATCGCCACGCGCGGCTTGGGAAGGGGGGCTTGGGGCTTGACGCGATCCGCCGGATCGTCAACCATCCGTCCCTGCGAACGTTGCCGTTCTACCTTGAAACGCCGTGCGACCTTCAGGGCTACAAGGAGGAGATCGCGCTCGTCAAGTCGTTGCGGGACGACGCGTGAGTCCTCAAGGAGTTCGCGTCCACGATGGTCGGCTTTGCGCTTTCGACAAACTGGTGCGCCCGGCGTCTCGCGTCGGGCGAGGCGATTGTCGACGAGGCGCTCGCCTTGGGGTTCACCTCGCTGGAGTTGGGCTACCACACGACTGTTGAACACGTGGCGGGCTTCAAGCGTCGCCTCGACGAAATGCCCGTCGGCTCCGTCCACGCCTTCGCGCCCGTCCCCCTCTCCGCGCCACGCGGCTATCCAGAGCTCTACGCGCTCGCCTCCTTCGACGAGGAGGCGCGGAAGATGGCGCGGTTTCAGATTCTCAAGAACATCGCGTTCGCCGCCGACATGGGGGCGGACACGCTCGTGTTGCACATGGGGCGTGTGTCCGCCCGCTCGTTGTTCTCGCGGCAGAGCGTCCGCCGCCGTCTCGCCCGTGGGAAGAAGATGCTCGACATCGCGCGGCGCGAGTTGGAATCGCTTTCCCCCGAACTCGAAAAGCGCGGCGTCGTCCTCGCGCTTGAGAATTTGCCATCGTTCGAGGCGTTCCCGTCCGAGGCGGAGGTCACGGAACTTCTTTCGTCCGAGAGGCCGTTCGTCCGCGCGTGGTTCGACACGGGGCATGACCGCGTCCGCGAGCGGCAGGGGTGGAAGGACTCTCTCCACGCTCCCGCCCTCGACACGTGGGCGTTGCCGTTTCTCGCCGGGATGCACATCAACGATGTCCTCGACAAGACCGACGACCATTTGCCGCCCGGCCAGGGGCGCGTGGACTTCAACGCCCTTCGCCCGCTCGCGGAGAAGTCCCCCCACATCGTCTTTGAGCCGAACGAAAGCGTCTCGCGCGAGGACTTGGCCGCCGGCGTCGCCTTCCTCGCCGATGCGTGGGCGGCGGGCTGGGCGACTTCTGCACGAAGAGCCGAAAAATTGGTATAATGCCTTTGTATGACGAATTTGGAAAAAGACACTGGGGGCGTCGGCGCGTGCCGCCGGCTTTCCTTGCTTCTCGCGGGCGTCTTCGCGGGGGCGGTCGCGTTCGGCGAGGCGACTGTGGGGGCGCGGGGGCTTCTCCTCCTTCCGCCGGGCGGCTCGTCGCACGCGCCTCGCGGCGGAGCCCTCGTTTCGGCGGGGCTGTCCCTCACGGAAGCGTGGACACTTGAGGCGAGGGTCGGCGC
>CAVKTW010000120.1:0-2779 GCA_963659085.1 Candidatus Methanomethylophilaceae archaeon
CGACGCCGTTCATGCCGGCGGAGAACTGGAAGGCGTCGGAGTCGAACTTGCCGCCCGTGTTCATCTGGCTCACGCAATCGACGACCTTGCCCAAGGGGATGCCGCGCCCGTAGTCGCGCACGGCGACCTCGCCCGTGTCGTAGTCGACCGTGACGTCGATCCGCTTGCCGTGTCCCATGACGAACTCGTCAATCGAGTTGTCGATGACCTCCTTCATCAGGATGTAGATGCAGTCGTGATACATCGCGCCCGTGCCGGGCTCGCCGACATACATCCCCGGCCGCGTGCGGATGTGCGTGACGGGGTCGAGCGTCTTGATGTTCTCGTCGCCGTAGCTCTCGCGCGCCATGGCCTAGCCGCGTCCCTTCTGCGCACAGGCGCACGACGAGCCTCCGCACGCGCACGGCATCGAGACGTCGCGCCCCGTCCAGCAATACGTGCAGACTTGCGATTTGTCGAGCCCAATCGCCTGCACGAGGTCGTCCACGCGCTGGAACGCGAGCGACGTGAGGTTGAGCGTCTTGCGGATGTGCTCGACCATCCCCGCGTATTCGGGCGTGTCGGGGTTCGTGTAGCGCGCGAGCGTCTCCGCGTCCTCGGGGCCCCGCTCGCGGATGTAGCGGCGCGTGATCAAGTCGTAGGCGGACTTCGAGCGCGAGAAGTTGAGGAACGGGCAGGGGTGGACGAGCGGCGGGCAGGCGATGCGCACGTGCATCTCGCGGCAGCCGAGCGCGTAGAGGCGGGCGGCCTGCTTCGAGAGCTGCGTGCCGCGCACGATGGAGTCGTCGCAGAACGCGAGGCGTTTGCCCTTGATGAGCCCCTCGATGGGCAGGAGTTTCATGGAGGCGACGTGCTCGCGCATGCGCTGATCCTGGGGCATGAACGACCGCGCCCACGTCGGCGTGTATTTGACGAAGGGGCGCGAGTAGCGGACGCCCGCCTCGACCGCGTAGCCGAGGGCGTGGGAGGTGCCCGAGTCGGGGATGCCGCAGGCCGCGTCGATCTCGACCCGGTTGCGCCGCGCCAGCGCCGCGCCGCAGCGGTAGCGCACCATCTCGACGTTGCGCCCCTCGTAGCTCGACGCGGGGAAGCCGTAGTAGACCCAGAGGAACGAGCAGATGGCGCACGAGCCGTGACCCGCCTGAAGGGTCTTGACCTCCCCGTCGGGGGTGAGCTCCGCGATCTCGCCGGGGGCGAGTTCCCGCACGAGCTCGTAGCCCAAGTTCGCGAACGCGCACGACTCCATGACGACCATCATCGAGCCCGGCTTTTTCCCGACGAGCAGGGGCGTGCGCCCCCAGTAGTCACGCGAGCAGATGAGCCGGCCGTCCTCCGTGACGACGAGAACCGACATCGACCCTCGGACACGCGCGTGGACGTAGCGAAGCCCCTCCTCGACCGAGGACTTCTTCGACATGAGCGCGGAGACGATCTCCGTGGGGCCGACGATGCCCGACGTCGTGGAGAACTGCAGCTGCGTGCCGTTCACCTGAAAAAGCTCGTCGATCAACTCCCGCTGGTTGTTGATGAGCCCGACGGTGACGATGGCGTAAGTCCCCAGTTTCGAGCACATGACGAGCGGCTGGGGGTCGGTGTCGGAGATGCACCCGATGCCCACGCGCCCGGCGAACTGCGTGACGTCGCGCTCGAACTTGGAGCGGAACGGCGCGTTCTGGATGTTGTGGATGGAGCGGCGGAACGCGCCCGACGCGCCGAGGACGGCCATGCCGCCCCGGTGCGTCCCGAGGTGGGAGTGGTAGTCCGTCCCGAAGAAAAGGTCTTTCACGCACTCCTCGCGTGACACAACGCCGCAAACGCCACCCATCGGATACCTCCCTCGATTACCGCTTCCGCCGCGTCACGGCGTGGGCTTCTGCCCGAAATCGACCTGCCGCCGCCCCTTGAACGACCGCCGCTTCCGGCGATTTGGACGCGGCTTGCCGCGCCGGCCGTCGCCGGATGTCATCCACGGCGGCGGCTCCAAGCCGTCACGCGCCGCCCGCGCGTCGCGCCCCAGCCCCTCCTCCGTGTGGAACGGATGGTCGCTCTCCAAGGGGATCGTCTTCTTGATGAACCGCTCGACGGCCTTGAGCTGGCCGCGCTCGTCGCGCGTCACGAAGGAGAGCGCGAGACCCGAGCCGCCCGCGCGCGCCGTGCGCCCGATGCGGTGGACGTAGTTCTCCGTCTCCAGCGGCAGCTCCATGTTGATGACGCAGTCGATGGCGGGGACGTCGATGCCCCGGCTCGCGATGTCGGTCGCCACGAGGACGCGCACCGTCCCCTGGCGGAAGCCGTCGAGCGCGCGCGTCCGCTGGTTCTGCGTCTTGTCGGAGTGGATCGCCGCGCACGGAACCTCGGCGCGGACGAGTTTCTTGACGATGCGATCCGCGCCGTGGCGCATCTTCGTGAAGACCATGACCTTGCGCCACTCGGGGTGCGTCTCCAAGAGGTGCGCGAGCAGCGCGTCCTTGTTCGCCTTCTCGACGAACAGCACCTTCTGGTTGATCTTCTCGACCGTCGGGGCCTCCGGGGAGATGTTGACCTCGACGGGATCGCGCACGAGTTCCCCCGCGAGACGCGCCATCTCCGCGTTCATCGTCGCCGAGAAGAAGAGGGCCTGACGCTGGAGGGGGAGTTTCGAGATGATCCGCTTGACATCGGGGAGGAAGCCCATGTCGAGCATGCGGTCGGCCTCGTCGAGGACGAAGCACTCCACGCGGTCGAGGTAGAGGATGCCCTGGCTCATCAGATCCATGAGGCGCCCCGGGCAGGCGATGAC
>CAVKTW010000121.1:0-5316 GCA_963659085.1 Candidatus Methanomethylophilaceae archaeon
GCGTCGCCAACCTGACGGACGCCAACCAGCTCGCCTCCGCGTGCGAATGGGTCGTTAAGTTATAGGCACGGTCATCGCTTTCGGGGCGGACAGTGACGGGGCTGCGAGACAGCACGAACTGATCGGCATACGACACCGCCTCCGCCCGCGACGGCGGAGAAGCCCCTTCTGTTTCAAAATCGTCTCGCCAGACTGTGGTATAATATTATTATTGTCCAGAAGACTTATAAGAACCATGAAAAAATCCGCACTCGCGTCATTCGCCCTCCTTCTCTCCTCATTCGTTCTGCGGGCGGATGAGATTGTCTACGATCTCCCCGCCGATTGGGAGGCGGGCGTCCGCTACGAGGAGGACGCATCGCGACTGCGGATTTCAGGCGGCGAACTCATCGCGCCGATGGCGCCCATCGGCGGGCCCTCGCTTCCCTACCTCGCCGTCACGCTGCCCCTCGACAAGGACGCGCTCGTCGACGAGGTGACGTGCGAGGGCGCGTTCGAGAAGGTCGACTCGTCCCTGCGCCCCCGCGTCATCGCCGCGCCCCACCTCCTGAACGAGGCCCCGCGTGAGACGGCGGAAGACCCCGCCCTCTTCGGCGCGGCCGTCTTCCCCGCCGAGGCCGTCTCGTTCTCGCGCCAGACGTTTTCGGGCCAAAGCGTCCTCCTCCTTCACGTGACGCCCTACCGCTGGAACGGCGAGCAGGGCGTTCTTGAGAAGGCGACCTCGTTGCGCGTGCGCGTCGCCACGTCGCGCCCCAAGTCGCTCAAACGCGCGTCGGGCGACGCGACCGCCTCGCGCCTCACGGCGGACGAGGCGGCGTTGGAAAAGATCGACATGGTTGTCATCTCGCCGCCCGCGTGGACGAACCTCTGGCCGCTCTACGTCGAGTATCGCAAGACGACGCATCCCGACTTGACGATCATCGTCAAGAACACGGACGAGATCTACGAGACTTACGAGGGCGCGGACGACGCCTTGAAGATCCACCACTATCTCGAAGATCTCCACGCGAACAAATCGCTCAAATACGCCATCCTCGGCGCGGGGTGCGCGAAGGGGACTTACGACCGCACGAAGGAGATTCCCACGCGGACGTGCTACGCCATCAACGGCCTTTCAAGCGTCTCCGACCTCTACTATTCGTGCATGGAGAAGAAAGGCGGCGCGGAGGTTTGGGACTTTAACGGCGACGGCGTGTATCTCGCGAGCAAGAACGCGAACGGCGGCTACTCTCCCGACAGCGGCTCGCAGGTCGACTGGACGCCGGAGATCGCCTGCTTCCGCTTCCCCGTGCGCGAGCAGGGGCAGGTGAAGGGCGTCACCTCCAAGACATGGCGCACCTACACGGCGGAGGAGCAAGTCAAGGGACTCATCGCGAAACTGAAGCGCGTCGAGGGCGGCGACTTCGCGGGCGACTTCAAGGCGGGCTATTCGGGCGACAAGGTTTTCTCCAATTGGGGGCGCGGCAACACATCCGACCGCATGGCCGCCGAGGCGCGGTTCTTCGATGGCGGCGTGAACCTCTGGGACGCGGATCACGCCGCGAGCGTCCCGGACTGGGAGATCATGACGCGCTACAACCTCCGCGCCTACGCCGCCGCGTCGCGTCCGCTCAAGCAGGTCTACCGCGCCGACAGCGTGGCGACGGCGTCCGCGATCTACAACAACGACCTTGAGTTCAACACGCACGCGGCGCACGGGCAGGATCAGACGACGACGCCCTTCGAGGCGTTCAACTTCTTCACGACCTCGAAGATTCAGAAGTTCCTCGACTTCTCGCACTCCTGCCGCACGGGTCGCTTCGACTTGAGCAGCTACGAGGGCAACGGCAACCTCTGCTTCGGCGAGGCGAGCGTCCTCAACCCGAACGGCGGCGCGCTCGTCACGATCAACAACACCCGCGTCACCTGGGCGGGCAACGATCCGAACGACGAGTGGTTTGCTTTGCTCATGCAAGTCTCGTTCATCCAGGGGCTTTTCTCGTCCGGTGACGGCACGGCGGCGGAGGCGTTCATCGAAGGGCACAACCGCGTCATCGCGCGCGCGGGGCAGTTCGCGCCCAACACCTACATGGCCGGGTGCTACGTCATCGCCAACATGATGGGCGACCCGCTCGTCTCGCTCGCCAAAGAGACGACAGCGATTCAAAAGGAGATGTCGCTCACAGGCGCGGTGGAGGCGACAGATCCCCTTCTCGCGACGACGCTCACCCTCAACCCGGCCGAGGGGGAGAGCGAGATTTCCGTCTCGGGTTCGGAAAAAGTCAAAGCCTTTCGGAAACTCGTCGTCAACGCGCCGACGCTTTCCTTCTCCGCGCCGGGCGGCGTGGCGGACGGCTTGATGAGCGGCGGCCTCGCGTTCGCCGACGCGGGCGGCACGCTGATTCTCTCCGGCGAGAACGAGCGGTATTTCGGGCCACGCTTCACCAATGTGGGGTCGATCCTCGTCACGGGCAGCGGCGCGACGCTCGACTTTGACAAGACGGGAAAAGTGCGCGAGGTCTCCGCCTTGTCGTTCACGGACGGCGGCGAGAATTTCCTGCGTTGCCGCGAGGGCGGCATCTTCTCGACAGACCTCACGATCCCCGTCTCGAACGCGACGCTCGTCTTGCAGACGGTCAACGTGGGCGGCGTCCGCGACGGGCGGAACGACGCGCCGCTTTTCGCGCTCGACCACGCGACTTTGAAAATCTCCGAGAACCCGCACTGGGCGACCGAGAACCTCTCGCGCACGGTGACGATGAAGGACTCGACGATTGATGTCGACTATACCAAGGCGGGCTTCGGGCCGTTCGTCCAAAACGCGGGCTTCAACCTTGACGTCCTTTCGGGCACGAACGAGGTTGACGGCGTCACGTCGGGTCTTTCCCTGTCGGGGGTTGTCAAAATGGATGTCGCCCAGGACGCGACTCTCGCCGTCAAGATTCCCCTCGTCAAGTCGTCCTACCCCGGCACGCTCGTGAAGACGGGGGCGGGAACGCTGGAGCTCCGCGCCTCGCACACGTTCGAGAACGGCCTGATCGTCTCGAACGGCACGGTCGTCGCGGGTTCGGATGGCGCACGGACGCTGGGGGCGGGCGCGGTCGTCGTCGAGGCGGGCGCGACTCTCAAATTGGAGGCGATCCCCGTCGCCGACATCAAGAGCCTCACCGTCAAGCGCGGCGGGCGGCTGATCCTCCCCGGCGACACCGCCAAGGCCTCCTACCAACTCGTCGATCCGCTCACCTCGACGCTTCTTTTCGAGGAGGGCGCGCTCATCTACAACGAGAACGACGAGACCGCGCCGCTTGAAGGCAACGTGACGGCCGACGGCTACTTCATGAACACGGAGAACTTCCTCAACTGGGGAACGGCGGATGGCACGTGGGCGGCTGACGAGGCGCAAACGCCGTGGCTCGACAAGTCTGGCGCGGCCGCCGCGTTCGCGGACGGGCAGTCCGTCCAGTTCCTGGATCGCGACGCGGAGACGCTCACCGTCGCGGTCGCGGGCGCGGTCAATCCCGATTACGTCAACTTCGCGAACCGTGGAACGGCGTATCGCTTCACGAAGGGCGGCGAGGACGCGCGCCTCTCCGTGCCGAACCTCTACACGGTCGGCGAGACGATTTTCGAGTCGGACGTGAAAGCGTCGGCGAACGCCATTGTCACGCAGGGGACGACGACGTTCTCAAACCTCACTGCGGCCGTCGCGTCCGTGCAGGACGACGCCGCGTTGCGCGTGACGGGCACGCTCTCGCCGCTCGCGAAGATCAGCAAGGTCGTCTTGCGGGTGACGAAGTTCCAGTCCTCGCCAATTTTTATGGGAGCGTGGTATGATTCGTATCACAACGGTTGCCAACTCAACGGGCTGGAGTTGCTGAACGACGGCACGCGCGTGGTGCTGCCCGTCGGCACGGTGGTGACGGCGACGTATTCCTTCAACGGAACAACCTCGACCGAGACGATGACCGTGACCGCGCTCGATGAGAATGGTTATGTCAGCGAATGCACGGGAACGTCGACGCTGACGAATCTCGTCGATTCGAGCGCGTCGACGGGCTGGGGCAGCGGAAACTCCGGCAACACCATCATCCAGACGACACCGACCATGTCCCTGACCATCGACTTTGGCTCACCCGTCGAGATGTTCTCCGCCTACCGTCTCGCGGGCGGCAACAGCGCGGCGCGGTCGCCGGCGAGTTGGTCGCTCTCGGTGACGGAAGCGTCGTCGTCCACCACGACCACCGTTGACACGAAGACGACGAATCTTTCCGCCAACTCGTGGTGGACGAGCGGGGCCGTCTCAATCACAGGCAGTGGCACGGGTTCCTTCACCGTCTCGCCGGGGGCGCGTCTTTACTGCGACGGCGTGATCAACCACAGCCTCGCGCTGGCGGACGGCGCCTGCCTGGCCATCACAAACGCGGAGTCGATGGTGCTGGGCAAGGGGCTGACCTTGGGCGGCTCTGTGATTCTCGACGTGGGCGAGGCGGATCAGTTCCCGTGGACGAAAATGACGACGGGGGCGGGTCTTGAGATGTCCGACCTTGCCGCGTTCTCGGTCAAGGACAACGCGGCGGCGTTGCAGATTCTCGACGGCGAGCTTTACGTGGCGACGCAGAACGTGACCCCAGGGCCCTACGCGCGAACGATCTCGGGCGTGTGCGCGTGGAACTCCGCCGACTTCACCGCCGACGGCACGCGGTTCGCGAACACGTGGAGCGAGACGGCGACGCTCGTCACCGACTCGGCGACGCTCACCGTCGCCGCCGACGCGACGCTTGACATCGACACGGATGTCTGCCTCAACACCGTGCGCGTCGTCAGTGCGCCGGGCGCGTCGCCGACGCTGCGCGTGACGGGCGACAAGCGGCTCTACGCCTCGACGCTCGACTTCTCCGACTTCGCGGGCGCGGTCGTCTGGGAAATCGACCTCAACGGCGCGAGCGTCATCTGCGGCACGAACGAGGTGGCGCTCCTGAAGGGCGACGGTGCGACGCTCACCGTCCCCGCGAACGGCACGGCGCGTCTCGCGGGGTCGTTCGACGCGTATGCGATTGACGCGACAAGCCGCCTCGACTTCATCGGGGAAAACCGCGCCATCGACTATTCGACGCTGCCCGACGCGGGCGTCTTCTCGTTCGAGGACGCGGTTCTGAAGGGTGCTTTCGGCAAGACATCTGTCACCTTCCTCATCGAGGACGGCGACGCGCTCGTCCTCAAGCCGACGAACGACGCGCTCGCCTCGCCGACAAGCGAGAGCATCGACCTTCGCGGCGGCGCCCTCACGGTCGATCCGAGCGGGGCCGCGTGGCACTTTGGCGCGAACGGCCTCACGTC
>CAVKTW010000122.1:0-2181 GCA_963659085.1 Candidatus Methanomethylophilaceae archaeon
TGCGGGAAGATGACGGTCTTGCCGAGATACTTGCCCGTCGCGTCGAGCATGGCGAGCTTGCACCCCGTGCGGATGCCAGGGTCGATGGCAAGAACGATCTTCTCGCCCAACGGACTCGCCAAGAGGATGTGCCTGAGGTTCTCCGCGAAGACGGCGACGGCCGCCCGGTCGGCCTCGGCCTTCTTCTCGACCATGACGTCGATCTCGCACGAGGGGGCGAGGAGCCGCTTGTAGGCGTCGGCGATGGCGAGGCGCACCTGCGCGTCGGCGGCCGCCGAGGCGGGGGCGGATCTCTTCGCGTCGATGATCGCGCCCAACCGCTCCAAAAGCGGCGCCGAATCGACTTCGAGGCGAAGCCAAAGAACCTTCTCGGCCTGACCGCGCCGAAGCGCGAGATAGCGGTGCGAGGGCATCGCGGCGAGCGGCTCGGAGAAGTCGTAATACTGCTCGAACTTTGTCGGCGCGGTCGGCTTGGGCGAGGCGACTTCGCTCTTGACGACCGCCTCCTTGGCGAGGAACTGACGCACCGCGCCGCGCACGTCGGCGTCGTCGGCGACGCGCTCGGCGAGGATGTCACGCGCGGCCTGGAGGTCGTCCTCCGTCGGCGCGTCCCGTCCATCCGCACTTTTCCACCCTTCCACCTTTCCACCTTTCCACGTTCCCGCCCAAATCGCGTCGGCGAGCGGCTCGTAGCCCTTCTCACGCGCCACTTGCGCCCGCGTCCGGCGGCGCGGCTTGTAGGGTTGGTAGAGATCCTCCAAATGCGACTTGACGAGGCAGGCGGCAATCTGCTCGCGCAGTTCGTCAGTGAGCTTGCCTTGCTCGTCGATGGACTTCAGGACGGTCGCCTTGCGCTCGTCGAGTTCCTTGAAATAGGTGAGCCGCTCCTGAATCTTGCCGATCTGAACCTCGTCAAGGTTGCCGTGCGCCTCCTTGCGGTAGCGCGCGATGAACGGCACGGTCGCCCCCTGGGCGAGGAGCTTCTCGACCGCCGACACCTGCGGCGCGGCAAGACGCAGTTCGCCCGCGATCTGCCCCGCGATTGACATGTTGGTCAACGGCGTCTCAGTTCTTGTAGGTGACGACGCCGGAACCCTTGCGGATGACGCCGATGACGGCGTGGGGCTGGCGCATCGCCTTGAGCGTCGCCACGGCCTTCGGCAAGTCGCGCTTCGGCAGGATGACGACGAAGCCGATGCCCATGTTGAAGACGCGATACATCTCCTCGCGGTCGATCTTGCCCTGGTTCTGGATGAAGTTGAAGATGGTCGGCACCGTCCAGGTCGAGCGGTCGATCTCCGCGTTGACGACCTTCGGCAGGACGCGCGGGATGTTGTCGGGGAATCCCCCGCCCGTGATGTGCGCCATGCCGTTGATCTTGACCTTCGCCATCAACGCGGTGACGGGCTTCAGAAAGCTCTTGTGCACCGCGAGGAGCGCGTCGCCGAACGTCTGGTTCGTGCCGGGCACCTTGTCCTTGCAGCTGAGCTGGCAGAGGTCGAAGATGACGCGGCGCGCGAGCGAAAAGCCGTTCGTCTGGAGGCCGCCCGAGGGGAAGCCGATGATCACGTCGCCCGCCCGGATGGACTTGCCCGTGATGAGCTTCGACCGCGGGACCGACCCGACGATCGTGCCGACGAGGTCGTATTCGCCGACCGGGTAAAGCCCCGGCATCTCGGCGGTCTCGCCGCCCAAGAGGGCCATCTTGTTCTCGCGGCAGGCCTTGCAAAGCCCGTAGACGACCGACTTGAAGACGGCGGGATCGATCTTCGCCGTGCCCACGTAGTCCATGAAGAAGAGAGGCGTCGCCCCCTGCACGAGGATGTCGTTGACGCAGTGGTTGACGATGTCCTGCCCGACGGTGTCGTGCTTGTTCGTCATCGCGGCGATCTTCAACTTCGTGCCGACGCCGTCCGTCGAGGCGACGAGGATCTGATCCTTGCCGGCGGGGATCTTGTGAAGCCCCCCGAACGCCCCGATGTTGCCGATGACGTTGGGGGTCTTGGTCGCCGCGACCATGGCGCGGATGGACCCGACGGCGTTCATTTTCACGTCGATGTCCACGCCGGCCGCGGCGTAGGCGGATTTCTTCTTCTCGGACATGGGAGCGCGGATTAGAGTTTGTTGTTCGAGCCGAGGACCTTGACGATCTTGTGGATGTAGAGCTTCTTCATCTCGTCG
>CAVKTW010000123.1:0-6622 GCA_963659085.1 Candidatus Methanomethylophilaceae archaeon
CGCCACCCGCCGGAAGCCTCTGTCCGAGGTGACCCACTACATATTACACTTTGCGGATGGGCGCGTTGAAGGAAATCACCTGACGCGCATTATTTGGTATAATATACCTTGTGATTGCGCACATCCGAGGAGAACTGGTGGAGAAATCGCCCACCCGCGCCGTGTTGGAAGCGGCGGGGGTCGGCTACGAACTGCTCATCCCGCTCTCGACTTACGAGCGTCTGCCGCGCGAGGGCGAGGAGGCGCGGCTTCTGGCGGCGCACATCGTCCGCGAGGACGACGAGATCCTCTTCGGCTTCGCGACGGCGAACGAGCGGGAGATGTTCCGCAAGTTGACGGCCGTCTCCGGCGTGGGCCCGCGCACGGCGCTCGCGATCCTCTCCGGCGTCTCGCTCGGCGAACTCGCGCTCGCGATCTCCTCCGGCGACGCGAAGCGGATCTCGGCCGTGAAGGGCGTCGGCAAGAAGACGGCCGAGAAGATTTGCGTCGATTTGCGCGACAAAATCTCGAAACTCGAGGCGCAGGCTCTGGGCGGCGCCCTCGCCGCCGGACAGCAGGCGATCCTCGCCGACACGCTCTCGGCCCTTCGCGCGCTCGGCTTCAACGAGGAGACGTGCTCGCGCCTCGCCGCCGACGTCTTCGCGAAACACCCGGAGGTGAACAACGTCGAGCAGGCGATCCGCCTCGCGCTCTCAAGCCGCCCCACATGACACATGACCGCTGAACCGAAAACACCCGACGAAAAGAAGATCGCCCGCCTCGTCAAGCAGATCCTGGTCGAGCTGGGCGAGGACCCGTCCCGCGAGGGTCTCAAGAAGACCCCGGAGCGCGTCGCGCGCGCGATGGCCTACCTGACGCGCGGTTATCGCCAGGACGTCAAGCGCGTCGTCAACAACGCCGTCTTCTCGTCCGGCACCAACCACATGGTGATCCTCAAGGACATCGAGCTCTACTCCCTCTGCGAGCACCACCTGTTGCCGTTCTACGGCCGTTGCGCGATTGGCTACATCTCGAAGGGCAAGGTCTTGGGCGTCTCGAAGCTGGCGCGGATCGTCGACATGTTCGCGCGGCGGCTCCAGATCCAGGAGCGTCTCACCGAGGAGATCGCCAACGCCATCATGGCCGAAACGAAAGCCGAGGGCGTCGGCGTCGTCGTGCGCGCGAAGCACCTGTGCATGATGATGCGCGGCGTCGAGAAGCAGAACAGCGAAATGACCACGAGCGCCGTCCTCGGCACGTTCCGCGCCGACGAGAAGGTGCGCCAGGAATTCCTCTCCCTCATCCGATGAAAAGGCTTTTGACGATTCAGGACATCAGCTGCGTGGGGCAATGCTCCACGACGGTCGCGCTGCCGCTCGTGAGCGCGTGCGGCGTCGAGTGCGCCGTCCTGCCGCCCGCGATCCTCTCGAACCACACGGGCGGGTTCAAGACGTGGACGTTCAAGGATCTGACGGACGAACTCGCGAAGGTCGAGGCCGCGTGGGTGGCGCAGGACATCCGCTTCGACGCCTTCTACACGGGCTATGTCTGCGAGAGCCACATCGACCCCATCCTCTCCATTTTCGCGTCGTGCGCGAACGCGGGGGCGCTTCGGTTCGTCGACCCCGCGATGGCCGACAACGGCGTCCTCTACAAGGGCTTCGCGCCCGACTTCCCCTCGAAAATGGCGCGTCTCTGCCGAGGGGCGGACTTCCTTCTGCCGAACATCACGGAGGCCGCGCTTTTAACGGGCGAGGCCCCGCAGGCGTTCCTCGACTCTCTCACCGAATCGAAGGTCGAGACGCTCGTCGAGAAACTCCACGCCCTCGAAGTCGGCACCGTCGTCCTCACGGGCGTGAGTTTCGCGCCCGACCTCCTCGGCACGGCCGTCTCCGACGGGCATCGGATTGTCTACGACTTCAACCCGCGCCACCCGCGCAGCGCCCACGGCACGGGCGACGTGTTCGCGTCCGTCTTCGCGGGCGCCGTCCTGCGCGGCAAGTCCGCGCTTGAAGCCGCCGCGCTCGCGGCGGACATCGTCTGCGAGGCCATTGAGGCGACGGCGGCGGATCACTGGTATGGCGTCTCGTTCGAGTGCGCCATCCCCTCTCTCGCGGGGGCGTTCGCGTCATGAGCGCGTGGGCGAGAGTGCGCGTCATGAGCGTCGCGCTCGCGGCCGCGCTTCTGCCGCGTTTGGCGGCGGCGGGCGACTGGTCGAACCTCGACGAGGCGCATTACGTCGCGGGGCGGCAGTGCAGCGCGGGGTATCTCGTGGGAAAGGTCGTCCTCGTCTGCCGCGACGTCAAGCTCTCGAAGCGCATGGAGGAGATTTGGACGAGTTTCAAGACGAAGCCCTTTGTCCTCTTGGGGACGTTCCCGAAAGCCCCGAAACTCGTCTCCTTCCCCGTCTACGCGGGGGCCGACTATTCCGAGGCGACGGCCTCGAAGCCGCTTTACCTCGTCGACGCGCTGGGGAAGGTTCGCTACGTCGGCGCGGACGAGCGGCGGGCGACGGAGCTTCTCGTCACCTTCCTCACCGACTTGGAGTCGCCCAAGAGCGAGGAGGAGTGGGCGGCGTTCCTCGCGTTCGAGTTCGACAACCTCCCCGGCCACGCCTACGTCCGCTACCTCGACTTCAAGAAGAAGTTCCCGCAGGCGGCCAAGGCGCACGAGAAGCGGTTCGCGGAGCTCGCGAAGACGCCCGACATCAAGAAGCTCGCCGAGCTCATCCGTTTCGCGAAGGCCGTCAAGGACAGCCGCGAGCTCGACCCGAAGAAGGCGAAGGTTGTGCGGACGCGCCTCGTCGCCAAGATCAAGGAGATGAGCGCGAAGTCCGCCGCGCTCAAGGACGCCGAAGACCCGCGCGTCGTCCAGGAGGCGAAGAACGCCCTCGCGGAACTCGCCTGGGCGAAGGCCACGCTATGAAAGACATCGAGACCATCGTCGACATCCTGGAGCGCAACGCCGAGTCGTTCCCCGACGACATCGCGCTCGTCGAGATCAACCCGCAGGAATTGGAGGCGCGTCAGACGACGTGGAAGGAGGCCGCGCTCATCGAGAGCTCGCCCATCGAGGCGTTCCGCAGCGAGATGTCGTGGCGCACCTTCAACGAGAAGGCGAACCGCTTCGCGAACCTCCTGTTGAGCCGCGGCTTCCAGAAGGGCGACAAGGTGGCGATCCTCCTGATGAACTGCCTGGAGTGGCTGCCCGTCTACTTCGGCATCCTCAAGGCCGGCTGCATGGCCGTGCCGCTCAACTTCCGCTACACCGCCGACGAGATCAAGTATTGCCTGTCGCTCGCCGACGCGAAGGCGCTCGTGTTCGGGCCGGAGTTCACCGGGCGCGTCGAGCAGATCATCGACGCGAGTCCGCTCGTGCGGGCGCGTTTCTACGTGGGGGACGACTGCCCCACGTTCGCCGACTCCTACCGGACGCTCCTCTCCTACTGCGCGTCGAAAGCACCGACCGTGCCGCTGACCTCGGAGGACGAGGCGGCGATCTACTTCTCCTCCGGCACGACGGGCTTCCCCAAGGCCATCGTCCTCCAGCACCGCTGCCTCGTCCACGCCTGCCGCGTCGAGCAGAACCACCACGGCCAGACGAAGGACGACGTGTTCCTCTGCATCCCGCCGCTCTACCACACGGGCGCGAAGATGCACTGGTTCGGCTCGTTCCTCGTGGGCGGCCGCGCCGTCCTCCTGAAGGGCGTCAAGCCCGCGTGGATTCTCCGCGCCGTCTCCGAGGAGCGTTGCACCATCGTCTGGCTCCTCGTGCCGTGGGCGCAGGACATCCTCGACGCGATCGAGCGCGGCGACGTCGATTTGCGCGACTACCGCCTCGACCAGTGGCGGCTCATGCACATCGGGGCGCAGCCCGTGCCGCCCGCGCTCGTCGAGCGTTGGAAGAAGGTCTTTCCCCACCACGACTACGACACGAACTACGGCCTCTCCGAATCGACGGGCCCGGGGGCCGTCCATTTGGGCATCGAGAACATCGGCCGCGTCGGCGCGATTGGCGTCGCGGGCTACGGCTGGGAGACGAAGATCGTCGGCCGGGATGGCGTCACGCCCGTGAAGCCCGGCGAGGTCGGCGAGCTCGCCCTCAAGGGCCCCGGCCTCATGAAGGAGTATTACAAGAACCCGGAGGCGACGGCCGAGATCATGAAGGAGCCGGGCTGGCTCTTGACCGGCGACATGGCCGAGGAGAAGGACGGCTTCATCTACCTCGTCGACCGCGCCAAGGACGTCATCATCTCCGGCGGCGAGAACCTCTACCCCGTCCAAATCGAGGACTTCATCCGCGCCCATCCCGCCGTCAAGGACGTCGCGGTGATCGGCCTTCCCGACGCGCGTCTTGGCGAGAAGGCGACGGCCATCGTCTCCGTGAAGGAGGGTTGTTCGCTCGACGAGCGGGCGTTGCAAGAGTTTTGCCTCGGCCTGCCGCGCTACAAGCGGCCGCGCGCGGTCATCTTCGCCGACGTGCCGCGCAACCCGACGGGCAAGATCGAGAAGCCCGCCCTGCGGCGGCTCTACGGGGCGGACGATCTCGTCGCCCAGCAAAACGGCATTCGCGTTTGACAGGAAGGACTCGCCCATGGACAAGATCAAAGTTGAAATCTGCTGCGGAACGGCCTGCTACCTCCTCGGGGCGGCCAAGATGATGGATTTGGAGAGCGACGTGCCGCCGGCCTGCCGCGACCGCGTCGAGATCGAGGCGAAGACGTGCCTGGAGCTCTGCGAGCGCGACCAGCTCGGCGGGGCGCCCTACGTCCGCATCAACGGCACGGAGGTCATCGCGCAGGCGACGCGCGAGAAAGTCCTCGCGCGGCTCAACGACCTGTGCGCGGCGGATGGAGGCGCGGCCCTATGCTGAACGGAGCCACCTTCCTGCGCCGCGAGCTGATGATCCGCCTCGTGCGCGCGTTCGACGCGGGCGACCCCGAGCGGGAGCTCGACCAGATCGCCATCCGCCTGCGCCCCAAGGGCGGCGCGTCCTCGCGCTGCTGCGTCTACCACGACCGGGCGATGATCAAATACCGCCTCATGGCGCTCCTTGGCGTGAGCGTCGAGGAGGAGGTCGACGAGGCGAAGCCCCTCGCGGCGTATTACCGCGAGAAGGTCGCCGGCTCGGTGAGCGAGTGCGCCCACGCCTCGCCCGAGGTCGCGCTCTCGCCGCTCTCGGTCTGCGGGCCCGCGTGCAGCGCGTGCCCCGCCGCGAAGGTCGTTTCCACGCCGAACTGCCGGGGGTGCTTCGCCCGGCCGTGCGTCTACGCCTGCCCGAAGAAGGCCATCGAGGTCGTCAACGGGCGCAGCGTCATCGACGAGTCGACGTGCATCAAGTGCGGCAAGTGCCTGACGGTCTGCCCCTACCACGCCATCATCAAGACGACCGTCCCCTGCGAGGAGGCCTGCCCCGTCAACGCGATCCGCAAGAACGAGCAGGGCGTGGCGGAGATCGACTTCAAGCGGTGCGTCTTCTGCGGCAAGTGCTTCCACGCCTGCCCGTTCAGCGCGGTCATGGAGCGTTCGCAGCTCGTCGACGTCCTGCTCGCGATGGCGCGGGGCGAGAAGCTCGTCGCGATGGTCGCCCCGGCGGCGGATCACCAGTTCCCCGGCACGATCGAGCAGTTGCTCTCCGCGTGCGTGAAGGCCGGCTTCTCCGACGTCATCGAGGTCGCGCTCGGCGCGGAGATGACGACGGCGCACGAGACGGCGGAGTTCATCGAGCGGTTGGAGAAGAACCCCGCGACGTTCATGACGACCTCGTGCTGCCCGGCCTACGTGAACCTCGTCGCCAAGCACGCGCCGGAACTTTTGGAGAACGTCTCGCTCACGCCCAGCCCCATGGTCTACGCGCGCGAGATCGTCAAGGCGAAGGACCCGGACGCGAAGACGGTCTTCATCGGCCCGTGCGTCGCCAAGCGCAGCGAGGCGCGGCGCAAGGCGGTCGACTATGTCCTCTCCTTCGAGGAGTTCGGCGCGATCCTCGCGGGGCGCAAGATCGACGTCCTCGCGTGCGAGCCGTGGCCGGTCGCGCGTCCGGCGAACGCGACGGCGCGGAACTTCGCGCGCAGTTGCGGCGTGACGGAGGCGGTGCTCGACGAGGCGACGCGCAAGATCCCCGGCTTCAAGCTCAACGCCAAGCAGATCAACGGCATCGACCGCAAGACGTGCGCGATGCTGAAGCTCTACGCGGCGGGGAAGATGCCGGTGAACTTCCTGGAGGTGATGGCGTGCGCGGGCGGTTGCGTCAACGGCCCCTGCTCGCTGGCGTGACCGGCACATCTATGCGCGAAACCACAAACAACTTTGTGGTATAATGGAAGGTATGAAAATGCACGGGAAGAGAATACGTATCACCGACACGACCCTGCGCGACGCGCACCAGTCCCTGTGGGCGACGCGCATGCGCACCGACGACATCCTTCAAATCGCCGAGACGATCGACAACGCCGGCTTCTACTCGCTCGAATGCTGGGGCGGCGCGACGTTCGACGTCTGCATGCGCTTCCTGCGCGAGAACCCGTGGCAGCGCCTGCGCGAGATCAAGAAGGTCTGCAAGAAGACGCCGCTTCAGATGCTCCTCCGCGGCCAGAACGTCCTCGGCTACAAGCACTACCCGGACGACGTGGTCGAGCGCTTCG
>CAVKTW010000124.1:0-5502 GCA_963659085.1 Candidatus Methanomethylophilaceae archaeon
AGCCATTGTCCGGTGAATGGGAACCGTCGCGGTCATCTCGGAGGTGAAAGGCTCGGCGGCGATGTCCGCACCCTGCAACTGGACGAAGGGGGACAGAAGCAGATGTCGTGCGCCAAAGTCCACAACGGAATCGCTTTTGTGGTATACTGTATTCACATACCAAGATATCTGAAGGCAGGAAGACAAAAGACATGAAGACAAAGAGAAGAACGTTCAACGGCAGGCTGTTGGCAGCCCAAGGGTGCATACTGCTCATGGGCGTTGCGCTGTCGCTCGGCGCGACGGACATGGAGCACAAGGCGAAAGTCGTCGCGACGGTGCGGACGGCCTTCGCGGGCGTCGCGGAGGTGACGTGCGACGACCCCGGCCCGTGGACGTTCGACGTCTCCGCATCGGTCGACGCGGGACGCGACGTCGTGACGGTGCGCCTCGCCGCGCCGGCCGAGACGAACCCGCCGCCGTTCGGCGTCTACGTGCGCGGCAGCGGCGCGGGCGTGCAGAATGTCTGGACGGCCGACACGTCCGTGGACGGCGACGGGCGGCACCTCCGCCCCAAGCTCTGGTGGGGGTGGTGCGCGAAATACCGCTCGGAGCTCGCGCGCGACCTCCCGCTCGCAGTCGGCTTCAACGCGGCGGAGCGCGCGCCGGTCGCCCTCGCCGCGTCCGAGGCGATGCGCCCCGTCGAATTCGGCCTCTACGCCGACGACGAGACGTGCGACGTCATCGCCCGCTGCGAGCTCTTCACGCGCCCGGCGGCGCCCCTGCGGGCGTATGAGGTTTCCGTGCTGGTCGACCGCCGGAACGGGACGCTTCCCGACACGGTTCGGGAGGCGACGGACTGGATCTCGCGCGTGAACGGCTTCCGCCCGGCGTCCGTCCCGCAGGCCGCGTTCGAGCCGCTTTATTCGACGTGGTACGCCTACCTGCAGGACGTTCGCGCCGAACCGCTGGAGGCGGAGGCGCGCCACGCCGCCGCGCTCGGCATGAAGACGATGATTCTTGATGACGGCTGGCAGAAGGAGGACAGCGCGACGTTCTACTCGGCGGTCGGCGACTGGATGCCCGTGCCGTCGCGCTTTCCCGACATGCGGGCGCATGTCGCGAAGGTTCATGCCGCCGGACTCAAGTACATGCTCTGGCTTGCCGTGCCCTACGTCGGGGACGAGTCGAAGGCGTTCGAGCGGTTCCGGGGGAAGTATCTTCAGGTGCGCGGCACGACGTCGCCGGGACGGAGTGCAATCCTCGACCCGCGCTTCCCGGAGGTGCGCGAGTATTTGATCCGGACATACGAGCGCGTCGTCGGGGAGTGGGGCTTCGACGGCGTGAAGCTCGACTTCATCGACGCCTTTGCGGTTGACGGCGCGGACCCGGCGGTCGCGGAGGGCTACGCCGGGCGCGACTACCGCGAGGTGCCGCTCGCCGTGAACCGGCTCATGAAGGACGTCCTCGCGCGGCTGAGGAAGATCAACCCCGACGTGCTCGTTGAGTTCCGGCAGCGCTACATGGGCCCGGCTGTTCTCCAGTACGGGAACATGATGCGCGCGTGGGACTGTCCGGCCGACCCCTGCGCGAATCGGCGGCGCATCTGCGACCTGCGGCTCACGTCCGGGCCGCTGGCCGTCCACTCCGACATGCTCGTCTGGTCAAGGGACGAGGCGCCGGAGGGCGCGGCGCTGCCGATCCTGAACGCGCTTTACTCGACGATCCAGTATTCGATGATCCTCGCGAAGATCCGCCCCGACCACCGGGAGGTGATCCGCCACTGGCTGGACTTCTCGCGCCGCCACCGCGACGCGCTCGTGAAGGGGCGCTTCACGCCGCACCATGCTGAGAGCGGCTACACATGGGTCGAGGGCGAGAGCGAAGCCGAGCGCGTCGTCACGTCGTATTCGGGCGACGCTGTCGTCCGCGCGGGCGCGCCGGATCGGACGGTCTTCCTCGTCAACGCGACAGGCGCGGAGGGAATGATCGTCGACTTCGCGGCGAAGCCGTCGTCCGTCCGGTTCTTCGACGTGCTCGGAAAGCCCGCCGGGACCGCCGCGCCGTCCGCCGGCCTCGTCCGACTGCCCGTCCCCGCGTCCGGCTTCGCCGAGGTGGCGTGGTGACGGGGCGGGAGGGTGTGAACAAATAGTGTGAGGTCGGGCGTCTTGCCCGATTTTGAAATCTACACGACACCCACTTGCGCGAGGGGGGCGTTTTTTGATATACTACACACCTATTCGACCACTCTAAAGAGTAAACGCATAATGAAAGTCCGTAGTTCCGTTCGTCGCATTTGCGAGAACTGCCGCATCATCCGCCGCAAGGGCGTGGTGCGCGTGATCTGCACAAACCCGCGCCACAAGCAGTGCCAGGGTTAAGAAAGGTAAAGAAAACATATGCCGAGACTGATGGGCGTGGATATTCCGGGCAAGAAGCACATCCGCTTCGCCCTGCGTTACATCCACGGGATTGGGCCCAAGCGCGCCGACGAGGTGCTTGCGGCGGTCAATGTCGATCCGATGAAGAAGGCGGACGACGTCACGCAGGACGAGATCCACGCGATCACGACTTTCATCCAGGAGCATTTCCGGGTTGAGGGCGATCTGCGCCGCGAGGTCGCGCAGAACATCCGCCGTTTGATCCAGATCGGGTCGTATCGCGGACTCCGCCACAAGAAGGGGCTGCCCGTGCGCGGCCAGAGGACGAAAACGAACGCGCGCACCCGCAAGGGCGGCAAGCGCGTGTCTGTCGCCATGCCGAAGCAGGCGGCGCGTTAAGGAGGGAAATCGATGTCTGAAGAAGAAGTGAAGACCCCGGCCGCTCCCGCGGCTCCCGAGGGCGCGGCTCTGGCGGAAGGCGCCGACGCGCCGAAGGCCAAGAAGGGCGGCAAGTCGATTCCGGCCGGGATCGCGTTCATCCGCTCGACGTTCAACAACACGCAGGTTTCAATCGCCGACGCCCGTGGCGGCGTGATCAGCTGGAGCTCGGCCGGCAAGGCGGGCTTCAAGGGGTCGCGCAAGTCGACGGCGTTCGCCGCGACGATGGTCGCGCAGGACGCCGCGCGCGTCGCCGTCGCGAAGGGCATGCACGAGTGCGAGGTGCGGATGCAGGGCGCGGGCGCCGGGCGCGAGAGCGCCGTCCGCGCGATTCAGGCCGCGGGCATCCGCGTCACGCAAATCACAGACACGACGCCGGTTCCGCACAACGGATGCCGCGCTCGCAAGCGCAGGAGGGTCTAATCATGGGTCGTTACACGGGTCCCGTTTGTCGTCAGTGCCGCCGCGAGGGGCAGAAGCTCTTCCTCAAGGGGGCGCGGTGCTACATGCAGAAGTGCCCCATCGAGCAGGGCACGGGCGCGCCCGGCATGCACGTCGGCCGCCGCGCGAAGAAGATGTCGGAATACGGCAGCCAGCTCCGCCAGAAGCAGTCCCTGCGCCGCCAGTATGGCATGGGCGAGCTTCAGTTCCACCGCTTCTTCGAGGAGGCCTACCGCCGCGAGGGCGTGACGGGCGAGAACTTGCTCCGCCTTCTCGAAATGCGTCTGGACAACATCGTCTACCGCCTCGGCCTCGCGCCGAGCCGTCGGGCGGCGCGCCAGTTCGTCCTCCACGGCCATGTCCTCGTCAACGACCGCAAGGCGGCCGTTCCCTCCCACGTCTTGAAGGAAGGCGATGTCGTCACGGTCAAGGACGCCGCCTCGTCGCGGGATTTCGCGAACCGTTCCGTCGAGGCCGCCACGGGGGCGCAGCTGCCCGTGTGGATGAGCTTCGACAAGGCCACGCTCCGCGCCGAGATCCTCTCGGCCCCGACACGCGAGCAGATCGCGCCGATTGTCGACGAGCAGGCCATCGTCGAACTCTATTCGCGCTAATCGTTCCGTCCATCCTTCAAGAGAGGTTTTACCATGGCTATCCGTTTGAGCCCTTTCGAAATGCCGAGCAACGTCGTGATCGACGAGTCGTCCAAGACGGCGACCTACACGCGATTCACGGCCGAGCCTTTCGAAATCGGCTATGCGCGGACGATTGGCAACTCCCTGCGTCGGGTTCTCTTGAGCTCGATCGAGGGGGCGGCCATCGCGTCCGTCAAGATTCGGGGGGTTGACCACGAGTTCTGCGCCATCAAGGGCTGCGCGGAGGACGTGACGGACATCATCCTGAACCTGAAGCGCGTCCTCGTGAAGATGCCCACGCGCGATTCGATGACGATGACGCTCAAGGCGACGGGTCCCGGCACGGTCTACGCCGAGGCGTTCGCCAACGACAACGCCGTCCAGATCCTGAATCCGAAACAGGAGATCTGCACGTTGGACGTCGACGGCTCCATTGAGATGGAGTGCGAGGTCAAGATGGGTCGCGGGTTCTGTCTCGCGGACGGCAACAAGCGTCCCAACCAGGAGATCGGGCGCATCGCCATCGACTCCATCTTCTCGCCCGTCACGCGCGTGAACTTCCTCGTCGAGAACACGCGCGTCGGTCAGCGCACGGACTACGAGAAGCTCATCCTCGACGTTTGGACGGACGGGCGCATCAACCCGGAGGACGCCCTCAAGACGGCGGGCGCTGTTCTGCGCAAGCACCTCGACGTCTTCGTCGACTACGCGGGCCCCGAGACGCTTGAGTTCGAGGACGCGAAGGTCGACGACATCAACGAGCGCGAGAAGCTCCGCAAGCTCCTCAACACGTCGGTGAACGAGATCGAGCTGTCCGTCCGCGCGGCGAACTGCCTGAACAACGCGAACATCTCGACGGTCGGCGAGCTCGCCTCGAAGACGGAGGCGGACATGCTCAAATACCGCAACTTCGGCAAGAAGTCCCTCGTTGAAATCAAAGAGAAACTCGTCCAAATGGGGCTGGGGCTTGGATTCAAGTTCGATCCGGAACTCCTCGACGAGAAGAAGTAAAGGAAGATTATGCGTCACCAAAGAGTTATGAAGAAGTTCGGGCGCTCGACGGCGCACCGCAAGATGCTCATGAAGAGCCTTGTCACGAACCTGATCCTCGCCGAGTCGATCAAGACGACGCTGCCGAAGGCCAAGCAGGCCCGCAAGGACGCCGACAAGATCGTCACGGTCGCCAAGAAGGGGACTCTCGCGGCGCGGCGTCTCGCCGCCAGCCGCCTCTTGGAGCCCAAGGCCGTGCAGAAGCTCTTCGACAAGATCGCGCCCGCGATGGCCGACCGTCAGGGCGGCTACACGCGCATCGTCAAGCTCGGCACGCGCCGTGGCGACGCGGCGGAGATGTGCGTCCTGCAGTGGGTCACTTACGCGCCCAAGGCCGCTGAGAAGCCCGTCGAGGCGGCGCCCGCCGCCGAGGCGAAGTAAGTTTCAACCTCCAAAGCCAGTCCGAAAGGGGGTGTGAAACATGGCAATCGTTCTCAAGCTCAAGAAGGGCGAGTCCGTCGAGCGCGGGCTCAAGCGTCTCAAGAAGGTTCTCGACAAGGAGGGCGTCGTCAAGAAACTCCGTGACGACCGCTACTTCGAGAAGCCCTGCGTCAAGGCGCGCAAGAAATCGCAGCGCG
>CAVKTW010000125.1:0-2197 GCA_963659085.1 Candidatus Methanomethylophilaceae archaeon
TTCTCCACGCGGTAATTTCAAGAGGCTAAACGAAGATTATTTCGCCATACGATAACCGCAAGAAGCCGCTCGTGCCGCTGAACTGATTACTTCGTGACTTTACTTCCCAACCTCGATCGTGTAGAAACCGCTCGCGCCGCCGGTGACGGAGAGGGTCGGCGTCCAGACGTTGCCGTCGCCAATCCGCGTTTCGCCGTCCGTATCTGCCGCCATTGCCTCAAGGGTCGCGCCTTCCTTCAAGCAGTAGACAAGCCCCTTCCGCGTCGGCGCGGTCGTGAGCGAGGGCGCGGACGGCGACGAGAAATCGACCGTCGCGCCTTTCGCCGCGTCGAACGGCTCCTTCGCGATCTCCGCCTTCACCGTCGCCGCGCCGAGGTCGATGACGCCCGACGCGTCCGCCGACGGGATGTCGAGGAAGTCCGTGATGTCCGCCTCGCCGCGCCAGACGCGCACCGTCGCGCCGTGGGGAGTGACCGTCTTCGTCTCCGGCGCAACCCGCACCGTCACCTTCGCCGCGTCCACGCCGTCCGGGATCGTCACGACGACCGCATCCGTCTTGCTCGGCGTGATGACATAGCCGTTTTCGGCATCGCTCGTCACGGTCGCTTCCGCGTCTCCCTCGACGACCGGAACAAGCGGATTCCAAACGACCTCATCGAGCCACGCACAGCCTTCGCCTGACTCCTGAACCCATGTCTGCCTGTATGTCCAGCGCACCGTGTGCGCCCCCATGCCCGCGACATCAACCGAGACAAACGTCCAATCCGCACATGCCGCGTTCGTCACCGCCACGCCGTCGACCTCAACCTGGATGCCGTTGACAGGATTCCCCCTGTATTCAAGCCCGTCCGACTTCCACCAGAACGACAGGACGCCGGCATTCGCAACGGTTGTCACGATCCAGCTCTCCTGCGTCCTCGCAACCGCGCCCGAACGGAGCGACATCGTGCCGTCGTGACACTCGGAGAAGTCAACCTCCCATTCGGCATCGCCGCCCCGCGCAAAAGCCAAGCCGGGATTGTTCACCGCCTCGCCGAACGGGACTTCCTCCCAAACCGCCGTCAGCGCCGTGCCGTCACGAACGACGACATAGGACGCCCCGGCCTCATAGACTCTGCCCCCGTCGCTCCACCCGACAAAACGGCAATTCGGGCAAGCGAGCGTGCCTTGCGCCGGAAGGACGATTTCAGAGCCGGAAACGGCATCAATCGGCAATGGCGCAGTCCCGGATGTCGCTTCGCCCCCAGCGAACGACACCGTGACCGCATCGGGCGTCCACGCCACCTCGTCCACCCATGCGACATCGGCGAACTCCTCCTCGTCCCAGTCGTCCTTCACGAACGACCAACAGACCTCGTGTTCCGCCGCGTCGCCCTCGATACGCACCGAGACGAACGCCCAGTCGCCCGCATCGCCCGCAATCGGCGAAACGCCCTCCGGGCGCGCGCCGTCAACCGTCAGCTCAAGATAATCGAAAAACATCTCCTCTTCGGGCGCTCCGGAAACGGGGTCCGCCGGCACGATGACGGAGGGTTCGCAAGAAACCTTCCACCAGAAAGACAGCGTGCCATTGCCCCTGACGGACGTCTTCAACGTCGAGCGCACCGTTTCGCCCTTGGACGCCGTCCCCAAGATGCCGCTCCGCATCGAGGCAATGCCATCGTGGCACGTCGTGCCGTCCGCGAACCACGCCGCGTCATTCGTCGAGACAAATGACAGTCCCGGCGCGTTCAGGCAGTCCGCCGCCGTCCACTTGCGCGGTCTCCAAACCGCGTAAAGCGTGACC
This sequence comes from Candidatus Methanomethylophilaceae archaeon, assembly GCA_963659085.1. GTDB lineage: Bacteria > Verrucomicrobiota > Kiritimatiellia > RFP12 > UBA1067 > UBA1067. The sequence continues at coordinate 1,787 of CAVKTW010000125.1, forward strand.
GTCGCGCCGTCCTCATACGTCAAGTCACCAGGATCAGCCTCATCAGCGACCGCCGCCTCTTGCGCGTCTGCCTCGAATGCCCAGCCCACGAAATCATGGTCGACGCGCCAGAACGCCGATTTCGGAAGCGCACCTGCCGCGCCGACCGTCCGTCCCACGCTTTCCATCTCGCCGTTCCCGCCGTTCGCGTCAAACGCCACCGTGTGGCGGTGCATCCGCCAATGCGCGTAGAACGTGCCGTCGCCCGGACGCACGACACACGCGCCCGAACGGACCTCGACGCCCGCATCGCGCTCCGTCCACCAGCCCGCGAACGTCGCGCCGATGCTCGTCGGCGCTTCTTGCGGCAGACGGTAGAGCTCTCCGACAGTCTGCTCGACCAAGACCTCATCGGGCTCGCCGCCGCAACCC
>CAVKTW010000126.1:0-11958 GCA_963659085.1 Candidatus Methanomethylophilaceae archaeon
CGCCGCGAGTGCGCCCATCTGCGCGGCGGCGACGAAGAGGTCGGAGGTCTTGTGCTCGTAGATGAAAGAGGAAAGGTGCGAAGGTGGATTCGAGGATTCGATGATTCGATGATTCCACGCGATGTCCTCCTGCTGCCCGCGCACGACGCCCACGCCGCGCTGGCTCAAGACCTCGACGATCTCCGGGACGCGGCGCGGGGCCTTCGCCGCCACGCCGAACGCGAGCGAGAGGAGCGCGTCGCCCGCCAAGATGGCCGTCGACTCCCCGAACTTCGTCCAGACCGTCGCCTGCCCGCGCCGCATCGTGTCGTTGTCGAACGAGGGCAAGTCGTCGTGGATGAGCGTGTAGTTGTGGAGGAGCTCGATGGCGGCCGCCGGGTATTTCGCGTCCTCCGCCTTGCCGCCCGCCGCCACGGCGGCATAGAGGCAGACGAGCGGGCGGATGCGCTTGCCCCCCGTGCCGACGGCGTAGCGCATGGCCTCGGCGAGAGCCTGAGGCCGTTCGGAGAGAGGCGGCAGCACCTCGTCAAGCGTCCGTTCGATGAGTTCCAGCATCAGTCGATTCCTTTCAAGTCGATCTCGCCGTGGAAGACGGTCTTGACGGGTCCCGTCAGCGTGAGGGCGCGGCACGCGCCGCCCTCCAAAACGCCGTCCACCGTCAAACAGTCGCCCCGCGCCGTGTGCGCGTTCACGGGGAAGGCGAGGTTGTGGAACAAGACGCCGACGACCGCGCTCGCCGCCGCGCCCGTGCCGCAGGCGAAACTCTCCGCCTCGACGCCGCGCTCGTAGGTGCGGAGTTTGAGGTCGTGCGGCGAATGCCACTCGACGAAATCGACGTTCGCCCCCGCTGGCGCGAACCGTTCCGAGAAGCGGATCTCGCGCCCCTTCCCCGCGACATCGCACACGGTCACGTCCGCGACGGAGACAATCGCGTGCGGCACGCCCACGCACGCGAAATCCTCGCGCACGGATGTGGGGTTCGGCATCTCGATGCGCACGCGGCCGTCCGCCCCCACACGCGCCGCGAGAACGCCGGAGCGCGTCTCGAAGCGCAGATCGCGGCGGGCGACGATGCCTCGTTCAAGCGCGAACGCCGCGACGCACCGGGCCCCGTTGCCGCACAAGTCCGCCTCGCCGCCGTCGGGATTGAAAAAGCGCATGGCGAAGTCGGCCGTCGCCGACGGGCGCACGAAGATGACACCCTCGCAGCCGACGCCGTCGGGGCGGTTCGCAAGCGCGGCGACGAACGCGCGGTCGTCCAACGGGCAGCGCCGGGCGCGGTCGTCGACCATGACGAAGTCGTTGCCCGCGCCATGCATTTTAGTGAAGGAGAGACGCATCGAACAGATCCGACGTGAATTCAGTGCCCTTCGTCAGGCGGATGAGATCCGCCAGGATGAACTTGGCCTCGTCGAGAACGCAGTCGTCCTCGGGACGCTCGTTGCGCTTCCGGCGACGCGCGGGCTTGTCGGAGTCCTCGTCGTCGGCCAACCCCTCCTCGTCGAGCTCGCGCAGGGCGCGGTCGGCGAGCATCTGCGCCTTGCGCGTCTCATACTCAAGCGAGACAACCTCGCGCTCGGAGATTTCCTTCATCCCCCGGACGTTCTCGCAATGCTTGAGGTAGCGTTCGTCCTTTTCAAGACGCGCCTCGGAAAGGCGTTTCAACTCCGGGAGGTAGCTGGGGAGGTTCCAGACGCGGAGGTAGAAGGCCGGGTCGATCCGCGAGAACGGGAGCGCGTAGGTGAGCTTGTCCTCGCCGATGTCCAGGGAGTCCAAGAGCGACGGCAGGTGGATGTCGGCCTCGACGCCCTCAAGCTGCGTCGAGCGTCCGTCGATGCGGTAGAACCGCGCCGTCGTGATCTTCGACGAGCCGTAGGCCGCGGGCCCCAGCCCCGAGACGGACTGGACGGTCCCCTTGCCGTGCGTCCGCGAGTCGCCGACCACGATGGCGCGGCCGACGTCGCGCAGATGCCCCGCGACGATTTCCGACGCGCTCGCGCTCGCGCGATCCGTCAGGACGACGAGCGGACGGCGGAAGGCGACGGGATTTCCCGCCGGGATCATCAGCGAGCCGGTGGGCGACCGCGCGTTGCGGATCTGGACGACGGGCCCGTCCGGGACGAAGAGCGACGAGAGGACGACCGCCTCGCGCAGAGAGCCCCCGCCGTTGCCGCGCAAGTCGAGGACGAGGCCCTGGGCGTCCGCGGCGTTCAACTCGGAGAGGATCGCCGCCACGTCCATCGCCGCGCTCCGAAAGCCCTCGTCAAAGGCGTTTTTGTCCATCGTCCCGTAGAAGCTCGGCAGGTAGACGTAGCCGATCTTGTTGGTGACGCCGTTGAGGACGACGCTCTCGACGCGCCCCGTGGCGGCCTGATCCTCCATCTTGATTTCGTCGCGCACGAGCTCGACGAGTTTCTTCGTCGCCCCCGACGTGTCCGTCCGGGGGAGAACCTCCAGCGTGACGCGCGAGCCCTTGGGCCCCCGGATCTTCTTGATCGTCTTGCGCATCGGCCGCCACATGATGTCCTCCATCTCGCCGTCGGCCTGCTTCACGCCGACGATCTTGTCGCCCTCGCGGATGCGTCCGTCGCGATCCAAGGGCCCGCCCGGCATGATCTCGACGATCTTGAGCGCGCCGTCGTCGAAGGAGAGGACGGCCCCCACGCCGCAGAGCGTCAGGTTCATGTCCATGTCGAAGTCCTCCTTCGAGGCGGGCGAGAGGTAGTCCGAGTGCGGGTCGTAGGCGCGGGCGACCGCGCCGAGGTAGTGCTGGAGGACGCTCTCCTCGTCGGGCTCCGTGAGCGCGACGAGATACTGGCGGTAGCGTTTCGTCAAGTCCGTCGCGAGGGCGAGCGCGTTCGTCGCGTTGTCGAGGTCGTGGTTGACGGTGGCGACGAGGGCCTCGTTCTTGAGGCGTTTGCGCCAGTGCTCCTCGGCCTCCTCGCGCGTGCGCGGCCACGGGGCGTCCTTGCGGCGAATCCGATACGTCTCGTTCGTCGAGAAGTCCCACGTGGCGGTGGCGACGAAATTCGTCGCGAAGTCGACACGCTCCTTGAGGCGCGTCACGTAGAGGTTGTAGATGTCGAAACCGAAGCTCGCGTCGCCCTTGAGGATCTCGTCGTCGAGCGTCTTCTCGCGCGCGGCGAGCCGGTCGAGGTCGCTTTGCAGGAAGACGGAGTGGTCGAAATCGTAGAACGTCACGAGGTTCGTCCACGCGCGTTGCGAGATCTCGTCGTCGAGCGGCCGTTGGAGGACGTGCATCTTCTCCAAAGACTTGGCGAGCCGTTGCGCGATGCGCCCGTCGAACTCGCGCGGGGCGAGGGGCGTGGTCTCGGGCGCGGCCTCGGGGGCCGCCGCGAGAGACCCGGCGAGGAGGACGAGGAGGATGGTCAAGGAACGTGTCATGCGTGTGTCTCCATGAGTTGCGTCAGCCGCGAGAGTTCGGCGGGCGTCAGGACGGCGCGTCCCGTCTCGAAACTCTCGCGCAGATGCCGTGAATTCAAAATGACCACGCCTTGGAACTCGGCGATCTTCGCCTCGAACGTGTCGGAGGCGAAGACGAGAACCGGCGTGACCGTCCCCGTCCACCCCTGCTTCGCGAGCGTGGCGCGGACGGCGGCGGCCTCGCGCAGGACTTGCGCGAGCGGCGCGTGGTCGGGAAGCTGCCCGTCCAAGAGGATGTGCTTGTCCTCCAGCGTGACCTTCCCCATCCAAAACTTCGTCTCCAGGGCGAAGACGCCCGCGGGCCCGACGACGACGTGGTTGACGTGGCGCGAGCCGGCGACGAAGTTGTTGAAGACGTGATACGTGTCGGGGAGGCTCCGCAGGATGCCGGAGACGCGCTCCTCGCCGCGCGCGCCCTTGAAATACCGCTCCACGCGCCCCAGCCCCTTCTGGAGGGCGACGCAGACGGCCGCGCTCGCGAGGACGAAGACGACAAGCCCCGTCACCGCCCACGCCCCCGGCGCGAAAAGCATCATGGCGATGGCGAAGCCCGCGAAAAAGACGCACACGAACAAGGGCCACAGCCCCAAGACCGAACCCTTCACACGCGCCCACTCGCCGGCGATTCCATGAATGTATGCCATCTACCCCTCCTGCGACAACGACCGAACCCTCTGAAGAATCGACGGCGCGTCAAGACCGCACGCGGCCTCCCAGTGCGCCACCGATCCGTGCGCGATGAACCGATCCGGCCAGCCGAGTTTCACATCCGCGCCCAACGCTTCCCCGAAGCCGCCTTGCACGGCGCCGTTCTCAAGCGACACAATCCTCGCGCCGGCTTGACGCTGCGACGCCAGGAGCGATTCGTCAAACGGCTTCAGACTCCGCGCGTAGACGACGCCGCACCCCGCCTGTCGGGCGACTTCCAGCGCGCGCGCCACATAGTCGCCCGTCGCCCAAAGTTGGATCTTCGCGTCGGGGTTGAGGAGTGGGACGGCCTTCTTTCCCGCGAACGAGTCGTCGCTCGCGACGGACGGGCAAAGCCCGCGCGGATAGCGGATGACGGTGGGCCCCGGGCGTGACAAAGCCTCGCGGAACAGGCGTTTGAGGTCGTCCGCGTCGCACGGCTGGCAGATCGTCACGTTGGGGATCGTCCGCAAAAGCGCGATGTCGTAAAGCCCTTGGTGCGTCGCGCCGTCCGCGCCGACAAGCCCCGCGCGATCCACACAGAGGATGACGGGCAAGTTGGGCAACGCCACGTCGTGGATCACCTGGTCGATGGCGCGTTGGAGGAACGTTGAGTAAACGGCGACGACGGGCTTCAAGCCCCCCGCCGCCAACCCAGCCGCCACGCCGACCATGCACCCCTCGGCGATGCCGACGTCGAAGCAACGCGAGGGAAATTCCTTGTTGAAGGACGCGAGCGATGTCCCGTCGAGCATCCCGGCCGTCAGGGCGACGAGGCGCGGGTCTTCGCGCGCGGCCTCCGTCAACGCCTCGGCGAACGCCTCGCTCCACGAGCGGCCGTGCGGCGACGACCCCGCGCCCGGCGAGAAGCCGTGGTAGAGCGTCGGGTTCTTCTCGGCGGGGCGGTAACCCTTGCCCTTCTGCGTGACGACGTGGACGAGGACGGAGGCCTTGTCGTCGCGGGCGACGGAAAAGGCGGCCTCCAACGCCGGGAGGTCGTGGCCGTCGACGGGGCCCAAGTAGCGCAGGCCGAACTCCTCGAAGAAGCGGTTGCCGAGGAACAGCCCCTTGACGCGGCTTTCGATCTTGTGGTAGAGCCCGCGCAGGAACGTGAGGCGCATCTTGTGACCCGCCGCCTCGGCGGCCGCCTTGACGCGGTTGTAGCGGACGCCCGTGATGAGGCGACCGAGAAACCGCGCGAAACTGCCGGCGGGCTTCGAGATCGCCATGTCGTTGTCGTTGAGGATGACGATGATCTTCTTCGTCGCGGCGGCGCAGTTGTTCAACGCCTCGAAGGAGTGGCCGTTGACAATCGAGCCGTCGCCGATGACGGCGACCACGTGTTCCGACGAGTGGCGGCGGTCGCGGGCGGCGGCCAAGCCGAGCGCCACGGCGAGCGCGCTGCCCGCGTGGCCGGCGACGGCCGCGTCCGCGCGCGATTCGGCCGGCGTCGGAAACGGCGCGAGGCCGCCGAACTGGCGCAAACTCTCAAACGCCTCGTCGCGCCCGGTGAGAATCTTCCAGGCATACGCCTGATGCCCGACGTCCCAGACGACGCGGTCGACCTCGGGGTTGAAGACTTTCGCCAACGCCATGGAAAGTTCGACCGCCCCCAAGGAGGACGCCAAGTGGCCGCCCCTCTTCAGGACGACCTCCAGGATGCGTTCGCGGATCTGCGTGGCGGATTTCATTTTCGCGTGAGGACGAGAAGCGGCGTCGCGTTCTGCCCGAAGGCCTCCTCGCGAAAGGCGGGCGCGTAGGACTCTTTCAGGATGTTCCAAAAGCGGAGTTGCGTCGCGACATCGCGCTCGGCGCAACGCGGCGGCTCAATCGCGAACGAATAGCCCGAGAGGGCGGCCACCTTGCACGTCGCGGGCGCCTCGCGGAGAAGCGTCTCCCACTGCGCGGTCGAGAGCGTCGAAAAAGGGCCCATCTCAAGCCCGTGGGGGACTTTCCTGTTCGTCTCGATGGCGAGGTAGAGGTCTTGCGTCAAGAGCGTCGCGCCGTCGGGGTCGAGCGCGTTGATCTTGCGGGCGACGTCGCGCAATTGGGCGAGCTCCGTCTTCTCTTTTTTCAGCGTCCAAAAACGGTCTTGTCCGTTCGTCGTCCATTTTTCGAGGAGGGGCGAGCCGAAGGACGTCGCGAACGAGAGGCCGAGGACGAGGAGCATCGCGCCGCGAACGGGGAAGAACGCCCGCGCGAAAAGCAACGCCGCGCCCACGGCGAGAAGCCCCATGACAGGCACATGGTAGTCCTCGTAGGGGAACGGCGCGAGCGTCTGGCACGCGACGACGAGAAACGCGGCGGCGACGACGAGCGCGGCGGGGCGCGAGAGGGGACGGGAGCGACCGCACAAAAAGAGGCCAAGGCCGAGGACAAGGAAGAGAGGCGCATACCACCGCACGAGGCGGCTCAAACTCCCGACGATCCACACGACGTCGAAGCCCTCACGCGCGGCGTGGTAGCGTTGCGCCGCCAAAAGTCCGGCGCGTGACGCGCCGTCCAAGAGGAAAGGGCCGTAGGCGAGGGCGAGTCCGACGGACGCACCCAGGAAAAAGAAGAGGGGGGCCTTCCGTGGAAAGGAAAAGCGAAAGGCCCCCCAAAAAAGTGACATGAAAACAAAAGCGACGAGAAGAACGAGGGAAACGCGGACACCGGCGGCGAGAGCGAGGGAGAGGCCGGACACGAGCGCGACGAGGCCGGGCGCGCGCCACCGAGCCGACGGCGCGAGGACGAACGAGAGGAAATAAAAGCCCAACGCGACGAAGAGGGACGCGAGCGCGTAGGTCTTCGGAATCGCGAGGTAGTAAAGGTGGTAAAGGTTCGTGGCCAAGAGGAAAAAGACGACAAGGGCGGTCCACCCTTTGCGTTCGGGGCGCGACTCCAAGCGGGAGGCCGTCGCGCAAAAGAGGAGAACGCCCGCAAGGCCGAGCGAGAGGTTGAAAACACGCGCCGCCAAAAGACCGCCCGTTTTCCAAAGGCCGGAGAAGAACGAGTAGATTTCCGGGAGGACAGGCCCTTGCGTGTAGGCAAAGTCGCGGTAGGGACTTTGGCCTTCGGCGACGAGGTTCGCCGCGTAAAGATACCATCCCTCGTCTTGGTTGAGCGCCCCCATCCAAACGGCGGCGCACGACAAGACGAGAGCGGCAAAAACCGACAGTCCAACGAACACTCTCATTAATGAGATATTATACCACAAGAGGCGGCGTTAGGTTGTGGGTTTAGGCAACTGCGCGAGGAACGCGTCGAGCGTCAGGGTGCGCAGGAGAATCGTTTTCGTTTTCGCCGTCGCGCCGCTTTTGATGACGATGGACGACTTCGGCAGGCGGAACGCCTTGGCGAACAGCCGCACCAGTTCCTCGTTCGCCTGGCCGTCGACGGGCGCGCCCTTGAGCCGCACCTTGAGCGCGTCGCCGAGAAGCCCGTCGATCTCACTCCGCGAGGATCGCGGCTGGGCCCGGACGGTCAGCAACACGCCGTCCGACGTCTCCGTCCAGGGCGTCATTGGAAATCGAGCGTGTCGTGGAGCGAGAGTTTGAAGGGAAGCTCCAACCCCAGCGGCCGCAGCATCCGGAAGACGCGGCCACTGCGCACCTTGATCTCGCCGGGAATCTTCCCCCAATCGATGAGCGAGTTCAACACCTTACCCGGCATCGACTCCCACAGCCCCTTGAGCGACCCCTCCGGCGGAATCGAGACGCGCCAGTCGAAGACGAGCCGCTTCTCGGCGGGCGAGAAGCCCTTGAGGTCGTAGACGCTGCGCGGCCGCGCCTCGTTCGTCGCGACCTCCGGGACGAGCGCGAAGTCGACGTGCAGCGCGTCCGAGGCGGCGAACGGCAGATCCTTCGCCTTCTTGACGAGCGCCTTCGCGAAGACGATGGACTCGACGTGCGGCGGCGGGTCGGGAATCGCCAGCGGCCGATCCTCCCACACGCCGTCGGCCGTCTCGACGCGGGCGAAGACCGCCCGCTCGTCGGCGAAGCGCAAAGGCAACTTGGGGTCGCCCTCCAAACGCAGCATGAGCCCATACGCCTCCCAGAGGATCCGCGCGAGGAGCGGCGCCTCGCGGTCGTTGACGGCTCGCGGCGCGTAGCCCGTGTCGTAGCGGAAGAACTCGACCTCCCCCGAGCGCAGGACGACCATCTCGAAATGCGGGAACTCCAGCGGCGAGGAGTGGAAGCCGTAGGCGTGATCCGCCCGCACGAGGACGAACTCGTGGAGCGTCTGCCAGCCCTCCAGCATGAGCAGGCGCGCGCGGACGAGCTCGGCGTCGCCGCCGAGCGTCAGGCAGAAGTAGGGGAAGACCGTCCCCTTCGGCCGAATCGCCCAGTTGCACGGCAGGAGTTTCTCCCACACGTCCAGCGCGGCGATTTTCTTTCCGATCTCGCGGCAGTCCTTCATCACCCGATCGACGAGGAGACCTTGAAGACGGCCATCAGGATCGCGATGGCGACGAAGCCGACGACGCCCGCGATGGCGACGATGAGGATGGGCTCGAGCGCGTTCGTGAACGCGGCGATGTTCCGATCCATGTCCTTCTGGTAGCGGCGGCCGACGTGCTCCAGCGACGAGATCATGTCGCCGGCCTGTTCGCCGATGGCGAGCATGTCGGTCATCATCTTCGGGAAGACGCCGCTCGCGGCGAGCGGGCCCGAGATCGTCGTGCCGTCCGTCACGCGCTGCCGCGCCGTCGCGAGCGCGTCGCCGATGACGGCGTTCGCGCACGTCGCCTCGCAGATCTTCAACGCCTGCAGGACGTTGACGCCGTTCGCGAGCAGCGTCTTGAGCGTGAAGGCGAGCGAGGAGTAGGCCCCCGCCGCGACGATCCCCCGGATGAGCGGGGCCTTCAGCTTCCAGCCGTCCACCGTGCGCAATCCCTTGGGCGTCTTCTTCCAGCGGCGGAACCAGAGGGCGAACACAACCACCCCCAAGGCCATGAGCCAGCCGTAGTTGATGAGCCCGTCGGAGAGCGCGATGAGGATCTTCGTCGGCAACGGCAGCGACGCGCCCATCGAGTCGAAGACCTTCTGGAACTGCGGGATGATCCAGACGAGCGCCCCGATGACGGCGACGACGCCGAAGCAGAGGACGATGACGGGGTAGGTGAGCGCGCCCTTGATCTTGCCGCGCATGTTGTCGTCGCGCTCGTAGTGGTCGCCGAGACGCCGCAGAACCTCGACCATCGCGCCGGACGCCTCGCCGGCGCGGATCATGTTCGCGAAAAGCGGCGGGAACGTCTTGGGGTGGTGGAGGCACGCGTCCGAGAAACTCTCGCCGCGCACGATGCGGTCGCAGAGGTCGCGGCAGACGTGCCGCTGCGCCGAGCCCTCCTCGCCCTGGTTCGCGAGCGCCTGAAGGGCCTGCCCCAGCGTCATCCCCGCGTCGAGCAAGTCGGCGAGCTCGGAGACGAAGAGCAGCACCTCGACGCGCTTCATGACCGTCTTTTGCTTCCCGCCGCCGATCTGGAGGTTCCAGATGGACGTGGGCTTCCCCTGTCCCTTCCCCGCCGCGCCCGACGGCGCGGGGGCGGGCGCGGGAGTCGCCGTCCGCGCGGACGCGGCCTCTTTCTTGCGCGCGTAGCCCATCGGTTAGCGGACGACGCGCACGCGCAGGACGTCCTCGCACGACGCGAGCGCGTCCGCGACCTCGGCCGGCACGGGCGTGTCGGTGTCGATGAGCGTGTAGGCCATCTCGCCGCGCGACTTGTTGGCGATCGCGTCGATGTTGACGCCGGCCGAGCCGAGGATCGACGTGAAGTGGCCGAGCTGGTTGGCGACGTTGCGGTGGCAGATCGCGAGACGCCCCGGCTTCACCGCCGCGCCGAGCGAGCAGGCGGGGTAGTTCACGGAGTTGACGATGTTGCCGTTCTCCAGGAAGTCGCGCATCTCGCGGACGGCCATGACCGCGCAGTTGTCCTCGGCCTCCTCGGTGGACGCGCCGAGGTGCGGCAGGACGAGGCAGCCCTTCTTCCCGGCGACGGTCGCGTTGGGGAAGTCGGTGACGTAGCGGCGCACCTTGCCGCTGTCGAGCGCGGCGAGGAGGTCGTCCTCCCGCACGAGGACGTCGCGCGCGGCGTTGATGAGGATGACGCCCGTCTTCATGAGCGCGAGCGCGTCCGCGTTGATCATGCCGCGCGTCGAATCGAGCGCGGGGACGTGGAGCGAGAGGATGTCGCACTCCTTGTAGAGGCTCTCCACGTTCTTGCAGACGTGGACGCGCGAGGAGAGGCGCAGCGCGGCCTCGACGGAGAGGTAGGGGTCGTAACCGTAGACCTCCAACCCCAAATCGACCGCCGCGTTCGCGACCTTCTGCCCGATCGCGCCCAGGCCGATGACGCCCAAGGCCTTGCCCGCGATCTCCGAACCCGCGAACGCCTTTTTCGCCTTCTCGGCGTGCGCGGCGATGTCCGCGTCGGTGGCGTTCGCCTTCACCCACTCGATGCCGCCCACGAGGTCGCGGCTCGCGAGGAGCATCGCCGCGATGACGAGCTCCTTGACGGCGTTCGCGTTCGCCCCCGGCGTGTTGAAGACGACGATGCCCTTCTTCGCCAAGTCGGCGTGGGGGATGTTGTTCACGCCCGCGCCCGCCCGCGCCACGGCGAGAACCGTGTCGCTCAAACACAGGTCGTGCATCTTCGCGCTGCGGACGAAGACGGCCTGCGCCGCGTCCAAGGACTCCGTGCGCTCGTAGTTCTCGCCCAAGCCCTTGAGGCCACATTCCGCGATGGGATTCAAACACGCATACGTGTATTTCATGCTTTCTTTTTTCTCCTTAATTCGATGATGTCCGCGCGGCCTTGACGCGGAAGAAGCCGCTCGCGCCCACATCCTCCGTGACCGTGAACGCGCGCGTCGCGCCGGGCGCGATTTCCTCAACCGTCGTCCACGCACCCGCGCCCAAATCGTCGCACGTCTCCAATGTCAAATAGGCGTTGACGGGATCGTCCGCGCCGAGCGTGAGCGTGACGGTCCCGTCCGCCAGCGTCGGCGCCAAGAGCGAAAACGTGTAGTCTTTTTCCGTCGTCGCGTCGTCGGAGTTGAACATGTAATGGATGTCGGCGGCCTCGTCGTCGTTCAGAACAACGCCGTTGACCGTGACGGGCGCGAAGGAAATGAGCCCCTCGCTGTCGCTGGCGTGGCCGACGGAGTAGATTTTTTGCGCGAGCGGGGCGTCGCTTGGAATGCCGCCAAACGTGGAGAACGCCCGCGTCGTGTCAAGCGTCGCGTTGGGGTAGTAAATATCCACGGCGGCAACCTCCAGGCCCGTCAGGGGGTTGTTGAGCGAGGTGTAATCCGTGCTGTTCGCTTTCAGCCTATCGCCAATTCTGATGAGCGTTGAGATTTTAGTATTCGAGAAACGAACATCGGAGGCATTGACAATCAAATTGCCATCCTGATAGACCTGAACACCGGGAAAAGCGGCGGATGTCACGCAAATTGTGTAGAGGTGCATTTGCGTCACGTCCTGCGGCGTAGACTTGACCGTGCCAGTATGTGAGTTTTCTTTGCCGTCGTTAGTCCACATGACATCAAAACGATCCGTCTCGCTGTCGTAGACGAGATGAACGGGAATCGCGTTCTCCAACCACCCGACGACCGTGCCGCTCTTTTTCGGCAATGCGGCGAGAATCTGCAAGGTCATCGTGGAAGCGGTTGCCGACCCCGTGGTATACACGAAGGGAACGCCTGCGTCGTCTTCGGGGAAAATCCACAGCCCCCCCGCATAGGAACTCGTCAAGTGCTCCGTCACGATGGGGTCGGCGCTTTGATCCGCGCTCTTCTCCACCCAAATCTCCAACTTGCGCACCTCGTAGGCCGACATCTGAAA
>CAVKTW010000127.1:0-5007 GCA_963659085.1 Candidatus Methanomethylophilaceae archaeon
AACGAGCGTCAAGGCGCCCGGCCAGTAACGCGAGGCGAGGCGGTGCGCCGCGTCCGGGAACGCGCCGAGGAAATCGCGCGCGCCCCGTTCGTCGCCCGCCAAGAGCGCGATGGGCTTTTTCGCGTCGCGACGCTTGATGTCGTAGAGCCGTTGGACGGCCTCCGGGAAACGCGGATGCGCCGCGAGGCCGTAGACCGTGTCCGTCGGGATGACGGCGACGCCGCCCGCGAGGAGGAGGGACGCGGCCTCCTCCAACCCGCGCGCATCGGCCTTGACAACCCGCATGACGCTCACGAACCCGGGTGGGTGGCGTGGCCGCCCGCCTTGCAGAGCGGGCACTCGGCGGCCGTCCACGTCTGCGGCGTCATCTGAATGAGCGAGAAGACGGGAATGCGTCCGAACGTGACCTTCCCCGCCGAGCGATCCACGAGAAGCACCACGCCGACGACGCGACCGCCCGCCGCGCGAACGAGGTCGATTGTCTCCTGCACGCGCCCGCCCTTCGTGACGACGTCCTCCGCGACGATGTAGCGTTCGCCCTTCTTGATCTTGAAGCGGCGCATCGCCAGGACGGTGTTGGGCTTGCCCGTCGCGTCAACGCCCTCGCCCGGCACCTTCTCGGCGAAGATGCATTTCACGTTGAGCTCGCGCGCGACTTCGTGGCCGACGAGGATGCCGCCGACCGCCGGCGAGACGACGCCGTCGATCCGCCCCGTGACCTGGCCGCTCGCCACGGCGCGGCGCGTCACCTCGCGGCACAGCTTCGCGGCGATGCGCGGATACTGAAGCACGTTCGCGCACTGGAAGTAGCGGTCGGAATGGAGTTTCGAGCGCAACTCGAAATGCCCTTCCAAGAGGGCGCCCGTCGATGTGAAGCACTGGAGAATCTGTTTTTCTGTCATGGTTTTTCCTTGAGGTTAGTGGAGCGTCAAAAGGTCGTCGCGGGAGAAGGCGGGCGGCGCGTCCGCGCCAGCCGTCCTCGTGAGCCTCTCCGGGGCCGAAGCCTCGCGGGAGGGCTTCCACGGAGGCGGCGCATACGCGAACGCGCCCGCGTCCGAGGCGGGTCGCGCCACGTCGAGAGGTTTCAAAAGCGGCTCCTGCGGATCTTCGGGGAGGTCGCGCAGGGAGAGGTGAAGCCCCTCGTCCGACGAGAGGGCGGGCTTCCACGTCGTCTGCAAGGAGGCGAGAAGCCGCGCCTCCTCGTCGGGCGAAACGGTCGTGAACGCGAGGAACGCCTCGGGCTGGCGCGGCGCGGGCGCGGCGCGGAAGAAGAACGCCTCACGCGGGAAAAACGCGAGGATGAGAAGAGGCAGCGCGAAGACGGCCCCACTGGCGAGAAGCTCGCGGCGGAGAGTCCTCACTCCTCCAACGCCTTTCTCTTCTCGGCGACGAGGACTTTTTGAACGCCGCTCGCCTTGATGAGCTCGCCCAGGCGCAACAGTTCGCCCGTCGAGACACGCGCGTCGGCGAGAACGAGCATGGCGCACCCCTCGCGCGAGCGCGCGACGTCCGTCAGGTGCGAGACGAAGGCCTGCGCGGAGGCTTCGTCGCCGAGACGGTAGCGGGCGTCGTCGAAGAAGACGAGCGTGTCGCGTTGGACGGGGACGATCCACGCGACGGGCCCCGTCACCGCCCCTTGCGCGAGCGACGTCTCCGGCAAATCGAAGAGGGCCCCGCGATCCGTGACGAGCGCGCCGCCGACGAGATAGAAGAGGACGAGGAGGCCAAGGAGCGTCAGCCACGGCGCGGCGGCGACGAGCGGCCGCAACGCGGCCGTGCCGTGATGCCACACGCCCTCGAAGCGCGGGGGCTGCCAGTTGAAGGAGGCGGTCATGCGCGGGTCGCCTCCTTGCGCTCGGAGAGGAAGCCGATCATCTGGCTGGCCGCGGCCTCAAGGTCGCGCGTCATCCGGTCGAGGCGGACGCGCAACGAGCCATACATGATGGACGCGGGGATCGCGACGGCCAGCCCCAGCGCCGCCGCGACGAGCGCCTCCATCGCGCCGTTGAGCAAGTCGGCGCGCGAGACGATCGCCTCGGCGTTGACGAGAAGCACGGTCTTGATCATGCCGATGATCGTCCCCAACAGCCCCAGCAACGGCGCGATCTGCGCGATGATCGCCAAGGCCGCGAGACGGCGGTCGAGACGGCCGACCTCCGCGCGACCCTGCGCGTCGACGGCCTCGCGCAGGACACGCGCCGACCCGTCGGCGTGGCGGATGGCCGTCGAGGCGACGGCCGCGAACGGCGAGGGCGTCTCGTCGCAGATCGCGAGAGCCTCCTCCACGCGGCCGGCGCGGAGGATGTTCTCAAGCCCCTTGAGGAAATCGCGGAAGTCGATCTGGGCGCGGCGCAAGTCGAAGAGCCGCTCGAAGTAGATGACGAGCGCGACGAGGAAGACGGCGAGGAGAAGCCAAAAGACGACGTTGCCGGTCATGGTCATGGGAAAAGTCCTTTCCGGGAAATCCGCTCCAATCGTTTCGCCGCCTCGCGGGAGGCCGGGACGTCGCTTTCGACGACGAGCCGCAAGACGCCCTGCGCCTGGTAGTCGAGCCCACGCGCCTCGAAGATGTCCGCGAGGCGGAAGGCGGCGCGGACGAACGGCATCTCCCCGTCGCCGCCGCGCAACTCGCCGCGCGCGCGGCCGTCGCGGTAGGCGAGGACGACGGACGAATAGTAGCAGTCGATGGCCTCGTCGCCTTGTTTAAGCTTCTCCAACACGCGCCCCATCTTGAACGCGGCGAGAAGGCGCGTCTTCAAATCCGAGGACGCCTCCTCACGCGCGGCGCGGTAGGTTTCAAGGGCCTTTTTGTAGCAGGCGGGGTTGTCCGCCCCCAAGGCGAAGAGCGCGTCGCCCGTCAAGAGCCGCGCGTCCCGGCGCGTCTCGACGGTGCCGTGCGGCGACGAGGCGGCTTTCTCCAAGACGAGCAACGCCTCGTCGAAGCGCGTCTGCTCGATCAACGCCTCCGCCTGAATGAGGAGCGCGGGCGCGAGGGCGTCGTCCTGCGGGTAGGCGTCGCTCAAGCGCGTCGCAAGGTCGATTGCCAAGGGGAAGTCCTCCGCCTGACGCGCCGCGCGCGCGGCCCACAACAACGCCTTGGGCGCGAACGGATCCTCCGGGCGGAGTTTGGCGAACGCCGCGAAGCGCGAGATCGCCTCGCGCCAATCGCCCCGGTTGTAGGAGAATTTCGCCATCCACACGAGGGCGAGAGCCTTCACGCGGTCGTCTTGCGCACGGGCGACGAGATCACGCGCGCGCGAAAACGCCTCCTCGTCGCGACCCAAACCGTAGAGGCAGAGGATTTCCAAATACGCCATGCGCTCCGCCCGGTCGGGGTCTTCGCGGGCGACGTCCGAGAAGATGCGGTGCGCCTCGTCGAAGCGGTAGTTCCGAAAGGCCGTGCGCCCCTCCTCCTCGCGCGTGCGCAAGGCAATCGTGCGGCTCAGGCGAACGGCCGTCTCGGTGTCGGCATACGTCTCGATGACCGCGCGGTAGCGGGCCATCGCCTCCTCGCCGCGCCCCAGAGCCGAGAGCGCCTCGCCCTCCTTGAAGAGGATTCGCGCCGTCTCGGATCGATCCTGCGAGAGGGTCTTGGCCTTCCCAAGCGCCGCGAGCGCCTCGCCGGGACGGTCGAGCGCGAGAAGGATCTCGCCGCGATACTCGTTGACGTCCACGCGCTGGGCCTCGCGCGGCCAAATCTCCGTCACCTCGGCGAGCGTCCGAAGAGCCTCTTGGGAACGCCCTTCCGCCTTTGCCTGAACGGCCATCGCCACGTAGGCGTCGGACGCGCCCACCGCGTCGGGGTTGTCGGAGACGGTCTGACGAATAAGGCTCTCACCCTCCGCCCGCGTCTCCGCCGTGGGCAGGAGGAGGACGCCGAGGCGCAGGGCGATCTGCCGCTTCAACGACGGCGAGGCGACCGTGCGGTAGAGCGCGCGCAACGCGGATGTGTCGCCCGCGTTCATCGCGGCGACCGAACGCGCTCGCTCGCTCGCGTTCGTCATCGCCAGGACATCGTGCCAGAGTTTCCCTGCCCCGTTGTTGTCGCCCAAGCGGCGGAGAAGATCGGCCTCCAGCATTTTGGACTCGGCTTCGCCGGCTTGGGACCCCGCCGCGCGAAGGGAGCGGATCGCCGCCTCAAAATCGCCGTCGCACACGGCGCGGTAATACGAAAAGGCGATGTTGGTCGACGCGGGCGGAATGTTCGCCAACTCTTGCCGGACATCGTCCCAGCGGTTCTCGCTCGCCAAACTCTCCAGGACGATGAGACGCCCCTCGTCGCCGGGGACTTGCCGACCGTGCGCGCGCGCCACGTGCCACACGCCGTCGCGCAGGGCTTGACGCGCGATTGAGAGGTCGTCCAAGCCGGCCGCGAACAGGGACGCGGCAAGACCGAGGACGAGCGCGGCGGAGAGACGTGACGCGACGGGGCTCATCAAATCAGATCCCCCAGATACCCCATCTCCATGAGGAGGCGACGGTCTTTCATCCAATTGTTCGCCACGCGGACCCAGAGTTCCAGCGAGACCTTCACGTCGAAGAGCTGGGCGAGCTCGCGTGTCGCCTGTTGGCGGACGCGCTTGATGACCGACGCGCCGCGCCCGATCACGATGGGCTTCTGCGACTCGCGGTTCACGAGGACTTCGACGTCGATCTCCCACAGGGGGCGGGCGGGCGTTTGCGTCTCCTTGATGGATTTCACGTAAACGCCCAATTCGTGCGGCAGTTCCTGATGGAGGAAGGACAGGAACTTCTCGCGGACGCAATCGGAGATGGCGAGTTTGCGCGGATAGTCCGTGACGATGTCGTCGTCAAAAAGTTTCTCGCCCTCGTCCGCAAGCGCGAACAGAGCCTCGCCAACGGCCTTCGCGCCGCCGGGTGTCGAGGCGACCGACTTCACCCAAACGACCTCTCCCCCGCACTCTTCCTCTTCTCCATCGCACTCTTCCACCTTTCCACTTTTCAACTTTTCAACTTCTTCGCCGCACCCTTCCACCTTTCCACTCT
>CAVKTW010000128.1:0-3334 GCA_963659085.1 Candidatus Methanomethylophilaceae archaeon
TCAATGGAGAGGGTCAAGCTGACGAAGACGGAGCTGAAGGCTCAGACAGACGCGCTCAAACGCTTTGAGCGCTTCCTCCCGCTCCTGCTCCTGAAGAAACAACAGCTCCAAGGCGAGATCGCGACACTCGCCGCCCAGGCGGAGGACGCGGCGAAGCGCGAGCGCGCGGTGCGCGAGGATCTCGACGGCTGGATCGGCCTTTTCGCGACGGACGAGTCGCTCCTTCAGAACCTCGTCACGGTGCGCGAGGTGAAGACGGGCGTCGCCAACTTGGCGGGCGTCTCGATTCCGACGTTCGAGGGCGTCACGACGGATGTTCGCCCCATCGACCCGTGGGAGACGCCCGCGTGGGTCGACGCGGCCGTCGAGGCGACGACGAAGATCCTCACGCTCCAGTGCGAGCGGGCGATTTTCGAGGAGCAGCGCCGCCGCGTCCAGGAGGAGCTCCACAAGACATCCCAGCGCGTCAACCTCTTCGAGAAGGTCAAGATCCCCTCGTGCAAGGAGGCGATCCGCGTCATCAAGATCGCCATCGGCGACGAGCAGACCGCGTCCGTGACACGCGGGAAGATCGCCAAGAGCCGTGGGGTCAAACTTGAGGAGGCGTCATGATCGTTCGGATGCGCCACTTTGATCTCGTCTGTGTCGCCTCGCAACGCGAGGAGGTCATCGAGCGCCTGCGCGAGAAGGGCATCGTCCATCTCGATCTCGCGTCGGCGCAGGGCGGCGAGGTCTCCAAGGCGAAGGCCTCCTACGAGGAGGCGGAGCAAGCCGTGCGTGTCATCCTGAAGGCGCAGAAGGCCGTGGAGGGGTCGCGTTCCCGCGCGCGCTCGGTCGAGGAGGTTTTGGAGATCGACCGCGACCGTCAGACGCTTCTCAAGGAAGAGGAGCGGCTGGAGCGCGACATCCGCGTCTATGAGCCGTATGGCGACTTCGACCCCGCCTTGGCGCGTCATCTCGTCGAGAAGGGCGTCGACCTCCATGCGCTGGGCGGCGACACACCCCTCTTCCCGGCGAAGTGGCCGGAGATGCGGTTGAGCCGGATGCGCCAGAAATGCGCGCGCGTCAAGAACAGAATCGCCATCGACACGGCGAAGTTGGCGGACTGCGACGAGAGCGTCATCCTGAAGAAGTTCCCCGCCCTTGCCGACAAGATCGCATTTTGCGAGGCGCGGGAGCTCTTGCAGGCCCATGGCGCCGTCTCGGTCATTTCCGGGTGGGTGCCTCGGACGAAGGAGGACGAACTCGTCCGCCTCAAGTCGTTCGGCTTCGGCATCCTTTTGCGCGACCCCGAGGGCGACGAGGTGCCGCCGACGCTGATCGAGCCGCCGCGCCTCTTCCGTTCCATGCGGGCCCTCTTCGCGGGGCTTGGCATCGCGCCGGGCTACACGGAGGACGACGTGTCCGTGCCGTTCATGTGCTATTTCTCGCTCTTCTTCGCGATGCTCGTCGGCGACGGCGCGTATGGGGCGATCTTCCTTCTCCTGACAATCCTCTTCCGGAAGAAACTCCCCGCGAGCTGGCGCGTTCTCCTGACGGTCTTCTCGTCGGCGACGGTTCTCTGGGGCGTCCTCTCGAACACGTGGTTCGGCGCACCCCTTCCCTTCCTCGCGGATCTTCCGACCGTCGCGTGGCTCGCCGACCCGAGCTACCACAACATGATGTTCCTCTGCTTCACGATCGGCGTCTCCCACCTGATGCTGGCGCGTGTGTGGAACGGCCTTGAGAGGATCAACGACACGACGGCGCTCGCCGAGTTTGGCTGGGCGGGTATTTTGCTTTTCATGTATCTCGTCACGAACGCCATCGTGGGCATCTTCCAGCGCGTTCCCACGTGGGGCTTCTATGTGTTCGGCATTTCCGTCGCAAGCGTCTTCCTCTTTACGCTCAAGCCCTCCGAACTGCGTTCGCGCGGCGCGGAGTTGGGGATGCTCCCCTTGAACATCATGTCCGCGCTCGGCGACATCATCTCCTACGTCCGCCTCTTCGCGGTGGGGCTCGCCTCCGTCAAGGTGGCGGAGAACTTCAACGCGATGGCGACGGGGCTCGTCTCGCCGGAGAACGCCTGGTGGATGAACGCGCTCCTGACGCTCGGCATGGCCGTCATCCTCATCATCGGCCACGGCCTCAACCTCGCGATGGCCGCGCTCTCCATCCTCGTCCACGCGGTGCGCTTGAACACGCTCGAATTCTCGAACCACAAGGGCATCAGCTGGGCGGGTCTCATCTTTCGTCCATTTCAAAAACACACGTAAAGGAGCAAAACCATGGATGCATACATGATTGTGGCAGGGGCCATCGCCTGTTTGGGTCTCAGCGCGGCGGGGTCCGCGTTTGGCACGGGGTTCGCCGCCTCCGCGGCCGTCGGGGCCTGGAAGAAGTGCTACGCGGCGAACAAGCCCGCGCCGTTCCTGCTCCTCTCGTTCGTCGGCGCGCCCATCACGCAGACGCTCTACGGCATGATCTTGATGTTCGTCATGCTCGGCAAGGTGGCCCTCGTCAAGGACGCGCAGGGCGTGGTCACGGGCATCACCTCGACCGTCGGCACGGGTTCGGGTCTCGCCGTCCTTGTCGCCGGCATCTTCGCGGGCTTCGCCATCGGCATCTCGGCACTCTTCCAGGGTCGCGCGGCGGCGGCCGCCTGCGATGCGCAGGCCGAGACGAACCAGGGCTTCACGAACTACCTCGCCGCGCTCGGCATCATCGAGACGGTGGCGATTTTCGCGATGGTCTTCGCGCTCATCGCGCTCGGCTCCGTCGCGTAACCATGAACCGCTTCGTGTCCGCCGTCGCCTCGGTTCTCGAAGTCGAGGCGGCGGGGCTTGACGATGCGTTCCGCGAGACGCCCGGCTGGTGCTCCCTGCACGGATTCGGGCTTCTCGTCCTTTTGGAGAACGACTGGGGCGCGCCCGTCACGCTGGAGCGGTTCAACGCGCTCAAGACGGTGCGCGACCTCTACCGCGAGGCGTTCCTCGCGCTGGCCGCGCGCGTGTTCAAGGTGCCGCGAGAGAGCCTTTCGGGGGCGAGTGCCTACAACGCCTTTCCCGAATGGGATTCCGTCAACCACCTGAAACTCGTCATGGAGGCCGAGGCCGCCTTCGGCGTGTCCTATCCCTTCGAGCGCATCCCGTTCCTCAAAACGCTCGACGACTTCCTGATCTAACTCACCTTGAAATGATCAGACGACTTCTCAATGTCAGTTGATTTGGAGATTGGGAAGTTGTATAATCTTTCGTAACGCTTTTCAACAAACGCAACCACCAACAAGGAAAACGGTACATGGCAAAGAAGATCATGGTCGACGGCAACACCGCCGCGGCCCAAATCGCCTTCG
>CAVKTW010000129.1:0-4189 GCA_963659085.1 Candidatus Methanomethylophilaceae archaeon
GACAAGAGCGTTGCGCCGCATTCGGATGTTATGCCGACAGGCAAGCACATGCTGCTCTTGCGAAAACAGCGGCGCTTTGTCGCGCTCTTGACTTTAGGGGTGTTTTTTAGGATAATACTCAAAAAGTGTCCCATGGTGTAGCGGCTGCACACGGGTTTTTGATACCCAGAGTTCTGGTTCGACTCCAGATGGGACAACCAGGACACATGAATGAAGAACTATCTTGCGATTGACATCGGCGCGTCCTCCGGACGGCACATCCTCGGCCACCTCGAAAACGGTCGGATCGCGCTCGAAGAGGTCTACCGCTTCGACAACTCGCAGATCGTCTCCAACGGGCATCAGTGCTGGGATGTGGACGCCCTCGTCGCCTCGATCAAGGCGGGCATTGACGCGGCGTTGTCGAAAGGCCCTCTGGAGTCCATCGGCATCGACACCTGGGGCGTCGATTTCGTCCTGTTGGACGACAAGCAGAACCGCGTCGGCGACGCGGTCGCCTACCGCGACGCGCGGACGCAGGGCATGGACGCGGAGTTGGAGGCGATGGGCGTCCCGTTCGACGAGCTCTACGCGCGGACGGGCATTCAGAAAGCCTCCTACAACACCATCTACCAACTCCTCGCCCTCAAAAAGGAACACCCGGAGCAACTTGAGCGGGCGGCCTCGCTTCTCATGATGCCCGAATACCTCACCTTCGCGCTGACGGGGCGCGTCGCGCACGAATACACCATCTCGTCGACGACCTCGCTCTTGAACGCCGAGTCGAAGGATTGGGATTTTCCGCTTTTGGAGAAACTGGGGCTGAAGAAGAGCCTCTTCGGCCCCCTCGAAATGCCGGGCGCGGTTGTCGGGACGTATCGCGGCGTGAAGGTCGTCTTCCCCGCGCTCCACGACACGGCCTCGGCGTATCTCGCCGTTCCCGCCCGCGACGAAACATCCGTCTTCCTGTCGAGCGGCACGTGGTCGCTCCTTGGCGTCGAACGCTCCTCGCCGCTGACGACGCGGGCGGCGCGTGAGGCCAATTTCACGAACGAGGGCGGCGCGTGGGGGCGGTATCGCTTCCTCAAGAACATCATGGGGCTTTGGATGATCCAGTCCATCCGCCGCGAACTGAACGGCGTTCAGTATGTCGAGGGGCGGGCCTCGGACGACACGACCCACGCCCTCTCGCGCCTCACGGATTGGCAGAAGGGCCACGCCTATTCCTTCGCCGAGCTTGAGTCTCTGGCGCGTTCGGAGGCGGACGTCCCCGCGCTCATCGATGTCAACGACGCGCGGTTTTTAAGCCCCGCCTCCATGATTGGCGAAGTCCTCTCCGCCCTCCGCGAGAAGGGCGGCCCTGCGACGTTGCGCGTCGGCGCACTCGTCCAATGCGTCTACCGTTCGCTCGCCGACTGCTACCGCCGGGAGATCGAGAGCCTGTCGCGTCTGACGGGTGTCGCGTTCTCGGCGATCCACATCGTCGGGGGCGGCTCGAAGGATCGCTACCTGAACGATTTGACGGCCGAGGCGACGGGGAAGAAAGTCCTCGCGGGCCCGACCGAGGCGACGGCCCTCGGAAACCTCATCGTTCAAATGATCGCGGGCGGCACATTGAGGGATCTTGCAGATGCGCGAGCGGCCATCCTGTAAACGGGAGTTCGTCCGCGTCGCGGCCTGCGTGCCCACCGTCGCGCCGTGCGACGTGGCGCGGAATGTCGCGTCCATCGCCTCGTGCCTCCGCGCGGCGCGGGAGAAGGGGGCGCACGTCCTCGTCTTCCCGGAGCTCTGCGTCACGGGCTACACGTGCGCCGACCTCTTCTATCAAGAGACGCTGCTGCGTGCGGCGGAGGCGGGGCTTGAAGAGCTCATCCCCTTGACGACGGGCGTTCTCGCCGCCGTCGGTCTCCCCATCCGCGTGGGCGCAAGCCTCTACAACGCCGCCGCCGTCATGTTCGACGGACGCCTCGTCGGCATCGTCCCCAAGACGTTCCTCCCGTCCTCCCACGAGTTCTACGAGGCGCGTTGGTTCGCGAGCGCGCGCGACGCGCGTGAGAGAACCGTGACGCGGGCGGGCTTCACCGTGCCGTTCGGGAACGATCTCGTCTTTCCCCTCGGCGACGGCGCGTGCGTCGGCGTCGAACTGTGCGAAGACCTCTGGTCTCCCACGCCGCCCTCGACGCGTCTGATGCTCGCGGGCGCGACCATCATCCTCAACTTGAGCGCCTCCAACGAACTCGTCGGCAAGGCCTCGTATCGCCGTGATCTCGTCCTGGGGCAGTCGGCGCGTGGCCTTGCCTCGTATGTCTACGCGAGCGCGGGCGTGGGCGAATCGACGACGGATCTCGTCTTCAGCGGCGCGACGCTCATCGCCGAAAACGGCGTGTGCCTGGCCGAGGGCGAACGCTTCGCGCGTGGCGAGATTGTGACCTTCGCCGATGTCGATGTCGGCTTTCTCACGTTCGAACGCACGGGCGCGACGTCGTTTCGCGAGGCCTCGTCCTTGGACACGGCCGACGTCCGCGTGCAGGACTGCCCGCTGCCGCCGCCGGATTGCGCCGTTCCGGGCGACTTGATGCGGTTCATCGATCCCCATCCGTTCGTGCCGTCGCCCGGGCCCTCGTGCGAGGCGCGGTGCGCCGAGGTCTTCGCGCTGCAGGCGACGGGGCTTGCGACGCGCTTGGCGGCGCTTTCCTCCGCGTCCGTCGTCATCGGGCTTTCGGGCGGGCTTGACAGTGCGCTCGCCCTCCTCGTGTGCGTCGAGTCGTTCGAGCGGCTGAACCTTCCCAAATCGGGCATCCACGTCTTCACGCTGCCCGGCTTCGGCACGAGTTCGCGCACACGCGCCAACGCCGAGAACCTCTGCCGCGCCCTGGGGCTTTCCTTGGAGACGTCGGACATCGCGCCCGTCGTCACGCAGCACTTGAAGGATCTGAACCACGACATCGGTGTCACGGACGTCGTCTACGAGAACGCGCAGGCGCGGGCGCGCACCTACTTCCTCATGGACAAGGCCAACCAGGTCGGCGGCCTCGTCGTCGGGACGGGCGACCTCTCGGAGCTGGCCCTCGGCTGGTGCACGTTCAACG
The DNA here is from genome assembly GCA_963659085.1 of Candidatus Methanomethylophilaceae archaeon. GTDB lineage: Bacteria > Verrucomicrobiota > Kiritimatiellia > RFP12 > UBA1067 > UBA1067. Next base: position 3,069 of record CAVKTW010000129.1, read on the forward strand.
CCGACCACATGAGCATGTATGGCGTCAACGCGGGCGTTCCCAAGACGCTCGTGCGCCACCTCGTCGCGTGGTACGCCTCGCGCCACCCGGAGGCCGCCGCGCCGCTTGGGGACATCCTCTCGACGCCCGTCTCGCCCGAGCTCCTGCCGCTCCAGGCCGACGGCTCGATCGCGCAGAAGACGGAGGATCACGTGGGGCCCTACGAGCTCCATGACTTCTTCCTGTATCACTTCGTCCGGCGCGGCGCGTCGCGCGAGAAGATCCGCCTGTTGGCCGAGAAGGCTTTCGCGGGCGTTTTCGACGCGCCGACGGTCGCCCGCTGGCTCGACGTCTTCTTCCGCCGCTTCTTCACGCAGCAGTTCAAGCGCAACTGCCTTCCCGACGGGCCGAAGGTCGGGACGATCAACCTCTCGCCGCGCGGCGACTGGCGCATGCCGAGCGACGCCCGACCCGTTTTTTGAAAGGATCAGACATGGACTCGAAACTTTACATCTCCCCGCCCCTCGTCCAACGCGCCTTCGACTGGACGAAGACGCCCGACATGAAGACGCGCCGCGAACTCGACCAGTTCTTCAAGTCGAAGGCCGTCACGCGGGTGAAGGATCAGATGTGCGAGATGGGGCGGCGCATCTACGCGCGCGGCTACACCGACGGCAACGGCGGCAACCTCTCCGTGCGCGTCGGGCGCGACCTCGTGCTCTGCTCGCCGACGCTCTGCTGCAAGGGCTTCATGACGCGCGAGGACATCTGCCTCGTCGATTTCAACGCGGGGCAGCTCTGCGGCTACCGCCCCCGCACGTCCGAGGTCAAGGTTCACATCGCCATGATGCGCACGGCGGGGTGGAACGCCTGCATCCACTGCCACCCGCCGCACTGCAACGCCTTCCTCTTCGCGGGGCAGGTGCCGCCCAGCGGCGTGAACCCGGAGGCCGACATCTTCTTCAACCAGATCCCCCTGGCCGCCTACGGGACGCCGGGATCCGAGGCGGTGGCGGAGAACGTCGCGAAGATGGCGACGAAGTCGAACGTCGTCTTCATGGAGAACCACGGCATCGTCGCGGGCGCGCGCGACATCGAGGAGGCCGAGTGGTTCGCCGAGAACGCCGACGCCTACTGCCAGG
>CAVKTW010000130.1:0-13574 GCA_963659085.1 Candidatus Methanomethylophilaceae archaeon
CCGCTCGCCTTCGTCGCGCCCATCGTCTGGGCTTTGATCGCCCTCGCGTCGCTGGAGTTCCTCCTTTTGTTCAAGCGCAAGCGTCCGCTGCCGCCGCCGCTCGGCGGGTTTCTCGGCCGCCTGTCGGGTCTCGTCGTCATCGCGTTGGGCTTGCTCGCGCTCCCGAAGATCGCCGCCGAGGCGAACGGGCGGTGTCTGCTCCTTTATGTCCTCGCGGTCGTCAAGTTCTCGGACGTCGGCGGGTTCGCCGTGGGGCTTTGGTCGGCGCGTCACCTGAAAGGCGGCAACCACAAACTCTGCCCCTCGATCTCGCCGGGGAAAAGCTGGGAAGGGCTTTTCGGCTCGCTCCTCTTCTCGTCGGCCGTCTCGTGCGCGTTCATGCCGTGGACGCACTTCGGCGTGGCGAAGTCCGTCCTCTTCGGCTGCGTCGCCGCGCTCGTCGGCACGGCGGGGGATCTCATCGAGTCGAAGTTCAAACGCTGGGTCGACGTCAAGGACTCCTCGGCGATGTCCTGGACGAACGGCATGGGCGGCTTCCTCGACATGGTGGACTCGCTCCTCCTCGCGCCCGGTGTCCTGCTCCTCCTCTTTTGGCTGACGGGTTGCCAGTTCTGCGACCGCGTCGTGTTGGACAACCCCGGCGAGAACCAGGTCTTGCGCGTCATGAGCGGCGACCGCTACTACATGACGCTTGAGGAGAACATGACGACGGGCTACTCGTGGCGCTTCGAGTGTGACAACGACGATGTGGAGGTGCTCATCGACCACGAGGGCCCGGAGAATACGCGCGATTCGGCGGGCGAGATCCTCTGCGGCGCTCCCGGCAAGGCCCGCGTGCGCATCCGCATCTTCCGCGGTTTTGACGGACCCGCGACCGTCCGCTTCTTTTACCAGCGGCCGTGGGAGAAGGAGCCGATCAAGAGTTTCACCATCGGCCTTTACAAGCGCACGGGCGACGCGGCGTTTTGGAAATGAGCAAGACGATCTATCTCGCGACGCACAACGCGCACAAGGTCGAAGAAGTCTCCGCCATCCTCGCGGGGTGGACGGTTCTCGCCGACGACCCGGCGGGCGTCGAGGAGACGGCCGAGACGTTCTCCGGCAACGCGCTCATCAAGGTGCGGGCCATCGCCTCGCGCCATCCCCGCGCCTGGTGCCTCGCCGACGACTCCGGGCTTTCGGTGGACGCGCTTGACGGTGCGCCTGGTGTCCGCAGCGCGCGCTACGCGGGCGCGGACGGCGACTCGGCGGCGAACAACGCGCTTCTGCTCAAGAACCTGGCGGGTGTCGCCTCGCGTGAGGCGCACTTCACGTGCGCGCTCGCCCTCGTCGACCCCGATGGGCGCGAGCATCTCGTGGAGGGCGCGTGCCACGGGCGCATCGCCCGGACTCCCAGTGGCGCGGCGGGTTTCGGCTACGACCCCCTGTTCATCCCCGACGGCTTCGACCGCTCGTTCGCGGAACTCGCCGCCGGCGAGAAGAACGCGATCTCGCACCGTGGGCGTGCGTTGGCGGCCTTGCGCGAGATTTTGTCAGCGAAGGCGGCTCTTTGAGCCTATGTGTGGGTCGGCGGCGAATTTCCCTCCGCCCCATCGTCTGCACGAAGGGCCGTAAATATGTTATAATACAGGCCTTATGGGTATTCGAATTTTAGGAACGGGGAGCTACCTCCCGCCGCGCGTCCTGACGAACGAAACGCTCGCCACGACGCTCGACACGTCGGACGAGTGGATCTACTCGCACACGGGCATCCACTCCCGTCACGTCGCCGACGAGGGCGAGACGACCTCGACCATGGCCGTCAAGGCCGCCCGCGCCGCGCTGGAACAGGCCCGCGTCGCGCCGGAGGACGTCGGGCTCATCATCGTGGCGACGTCCTCGGCCGACTACAACCCCTTCCCCTCCACGGCGTGCCTCGTGCAGGGGTTGCTCGGCTGCCCCCACGCGGGCGCCTACGACCTGCAGGCGGCGTGCGCCGGGTTCGTCTACGCGCTGGAGCAGGCGCGCGGCTGGATCAACTACCACCCGGAGCGCAAAGTCCTCGTCATCGGCTCGGAGTGCCTGACGCGCATCGTCGACTGGACGGATCGCAGCTCGTGCATCCTCTTCGGCGACGGCGCGGGCGCGGTCGTCCTCGGCAACGACGCGAAGCCGGGCGAGGCGGCCCTCGCGGGCGAGGCGGTCACCATCCTCGGCGCGGACGGCTCCGGGCGGCACTTCATCCAGCGCACGGGCGGGACCATGATGTCGCTCGTCCTCGACCCGGTGACCGGCATCCCGACCTCGACGCACACGACGCCCTCCACGCTCTCGCTCATGGGTCACGACGTCTTCGCGTTCGCCGTCAAGGCGATGTCGCGCGTGACGGCGGAGCTTTGCGAGCGCAAGGGGCTGGAGCCCGCCGCCCTCGACCGCGTCTTCGCCCACCAGGCGAACGGGCGCATCATCGAGGCGTGCGCGCGGCGCATGAAGCTCCCCTTGGAGAAATTCTACCTCAATTTGCAGGAGACCGCCAACACGTCGGCGGCTTCGATTCCAATCTCGCTCGACCTCGCCTTGCGGGCGGGCGAACTGAAGGACGGCATGACCATCGTGCTCGTCGGGTTCGGGGCCGGGCTCACCTACGCCGGCACCTTGATGACATGGCCAGAACTATAAGGAAAAAACGATGAAGAAAGTGATGATCACGGGCATCGGCATGCTCTGCGCGAACGGCAACGGCAAGGAGGCGGCGTGGGCGAGCCTCAAGGCGGGAACGCCCGCCATCGGGCGCATCACGCGCTTCGACGCCTCGCGCTGCACGGCGCAGATCGCGGCGGAGGTCAAGGACTTCCAGGCCTACGCCATCGACTCCGGCCTCATCGACAAGCGCGAGGCGCGGCACATGGCGCGGTTCTCGCAGTTCGCGGTCGCGGCCGCCGTCGAGGCGTGGAAGGACGCGGGCTACACGGACGCGAACAAGCCCGACATGACGCGCGTCGGCGTCCTCTTCGGCAACGGCATCGGCGGCATCGACGTGACGGGCGAGGCCTACAAGACGCTCTTCGAGCGCGGGCCCGACCGGCTCTCGCCCTTGGCGGTGCCCGAGCTCATCCCGAACGAGGCGGCGGGCAACGTCTCCATCGTGCTGGGGGCGAAGGGCCCCTCGCAGGTCGTCGTCACCGCGTGCGCCTCCTCGACGGACGCGCTCGGCTTCGCGCTCGACATGATCCGCGCCGGGCGGGCGGACGTCGTCATCGCCGGCGGCACGGAGGCCGTCATCAACGAGTTCACGGTGGGCGGCTTCATGAAGATGAAGGCCCTCTCGACGCACTACAACGACACGCCGGAGAAGAGCTGCCGTCCCTTCACAAAGGGGCGCGACGGCTTCGTCATGGGCGAGGGCGCGGCGGTGCTGATTTTGGAGAGCGAGGAGCACGCGAAGGCGCGTTCGGCGCGTGTCTACGCGGAGCTCGCCGGCTACGGCGCGACGAGCGACGCCTACCACATCACGGCGCCCGACCCGTCGGGCGAGGGCGCGGTGCGGGCGATTGAGCTCGCGCTCGCGGACGCGGGCGTCTCGGACAAGTCGCAGATCGACTACATCAACGCGCACGGGACGTCGACGCACTTGAACGACCAGATGGAGACCAAGGCGTTCAAGACCGTCTTCGGCGAGGAGGGCGCGAAGAAGATCAACATCTCCTCCACGAAGTCGATGCACGGGCATTTGCTCGGCGCGACGGGCGCCTTGGAGGCGGCGATCACCGCGCTCGCGATCCACGAGGGCTTCATCCCGCCGACGATCAACTACGACGAGCCGGATCTCGATGTCGACGTCGAGCACGGCGAGACGCCGCTCGACCTCAACTACACGCCGAACGTCGGCGTCGCGCGTGAGATCCGCGCCGCGCTGTCGAGCTCGCTCGGCTTCGGCGGCCACAACGGCGTCCTCGTCTTCAAACACGTTTGACACTTGCCGGAAAGGGACGACCCATGGAATTTCCAACCTTCAAGAACGTCTACAACCTGCCGGGGATCGAGCTCCTGCCGCACCGCGACCCGTTCCTCTTCGTCGACACGCTCATCGCCGCCGACGAGACGGGGGCCTTGGGGACCTACACGTTCACGAACGAGAAGAACGATTTCTTCCGGGGGCATTTCCCGAACTACCCCATCGTCCCCGGCGTCGTCCTCGTGGAGGCGATGTGCCAGGTGGCGGGCGCGGGCGTCGTCGCGCGCGGCGTCCTCGGCCACGAGGCCTCCTTCGCGTTCGCCGCCATCGAGAGCGCGCGCTTCCGCCACCCCGTGCGCCCCGGCGACACGCTCACGACGCTCGTCAAGGTCGTCCGCGAGCGGCTGCCTTTGGGCTCGTATGAGGTCTTCGGCTACGTCGGCGACACGTTCGCCGTCGAGGCGAAGGTCAAATGCATGATGATGAACGGGCGCGAAGGCATCCCCGTGCGATGATCCCAATCGTCCAAGTCTCCGATCCGCGCGTGGCGCGATTCCACGAACGCGCCGCCTTCCCGGAGGAGGCGGAAGAGGCGGCGGCGAAACTCCTGCCCGACATCCGCCGGCGCGGCGACAAGGCGGTTCTTCAGGCCATCCGCGCGTTCGAGGGCTTCAAGGCGCGGTCGGCGGCCGATTTGAAGGTGGGTCTTGAGAGCGTTTCCGCCGACGGCATCGACCCGAAACTCATCCGCGCCGTCCGCGACGCGCACACGCGCGTCCTTCGTTTCTCGAAGTCGTCCCTGCGCCGCCCGTGGCAGTTCAAACTCCCGAACGGCGGCGAGGCGGGCGAGTTCTTCTCGCCCATGGATCGCGTGGGCGTGTATGTTCCCGGCGGCACCGCGCCGCTCGCCTCCACGGCGGTCATGACCGTCACGCTCGCGAAGGCGGCCGGCGTCCGCGAGATCGTCGCCTGCACGCCCGCCGGCCGTGACGGCCATGTGAACCCCGTCCTCCTCTTCGCCCTCAAACTCGCGGGCGCGACGGAAATCTACCGCGTCGGCGGCATTCAGGCGATTGGGATGATGGCGTTCGGAACGGCGACGTGCCGGAAAGTCCAGAAGATCGCGGGCCCCGGCAACGCCTTCGTCACGGCGGCGAAGCGTCAAGTCTACGGCTACGTCGCCATCGACCAGGTGGCGGGCCCGAGCGAGATCGCCGTCCTTTGCGACGAGACCGCGTCGTCCGAACACGTCGCGGCGGATTTGCTCTCGCAGGCGGAGCACGGCTCCGGGCTGGAGAAGTCGCTCTGCGTCTGCGCGTCGCGGGTTCAGGCCGAGGCCATCCGCTCGGCGATTGCCCGCCAGATGACGACGCTCTCGCGCCGCGACAAGATCGAGCGCGTCATCGCGCGCGGCGGCATCCTCATCGTCGTGGCGTCGTCCGTGGCGGAGGGGCTTGAAGTCGTCAACGATTTCGCGCCGGAGCATTTGGAGATCATGACGAGGAACGCCAAGGGTGTCCTGCGCGGCGTCCGCGCGGCGGGCGCGGTCTTCGTAGGGCCTTGGACGCCGGAGTCGGCGGGCGATTTCGTCGCGGGCCCCTCGCACGTCCTGCCGACGGGCGGCGCGGCGCGGATGTTCAGCGGGCTCACGCCAGACGATTTCCGCCGCCGCCACAGCTTCGTCGCGTTCACCAAGGGCGACTTGAAGGCGACGCGCCCGACGATTGAGGCGTTCGCCGCCGTCGAGGGTCTGGACGCGCACGGCCGGGCGGCGACGGTGCGCTTCGAGGCGGTCGGCGGCGCGTGAGGAATTGGGGGGACACGATGGAATTCGAGAACACGATCGGGTTGGAGACGCACGTCCAGCTCAAGACGAAGACAAAGATGTTCTGCGGCTGCGCGTTGGAGACGGGGGCGGAACCCAACACGCACACGTGTCCCGTCTGCCTCGGCTATCCGGGGGCGTTGCCCGTCATGAACCGCGAGGCGATTCGCCTGACGGTCATGTCGGGGCTCATGCTCGGCTCGACGATCAACAAACGCGCGACCTTCGACCGCAAGAACTACTTCTACCCCGACATGGCCAAGGACTACCAGATCTCCGAGAACGAGCATCCGCTCTGCCTCGGCGGCGGCGTGGAGATCACCTTGGCGGACGGCTCGAAGAAACTCATCCGCATCAACCACATCCATTTGGAGGAGGACGCGGCGAAGATCAACCACTACCCGACGACCTCCGGCGTGGACTTCAACCGGGGCGGCACGCCGCTCATGGAGATCGTCTCCGAGCCTGACCTCTCCTCGGCCGACGAGGCCATCGCCTACTTGACGGCGCTTCGGGAGATGCTCATTTACGCGGGCGTCACGAACGGCAACCTCGAAGAGGGCAACATCCGCTCGGACGTCAACATCTCCATCCGCCCCAAGGGATCGGCGACGCTCGGCACGAAGGTCGAGATCAAGAACATGAACTCCTTCTCCGGCATCCACGCCGCGCTCGTCCACGAGGCGTCGCGGCAGCGTCTCTGCGTGGCGCGGGGCGAGGCCATCGTCCAGGAGACGCGCCGCTGGGACCCCGACGCGGGCGAGACGGCCTCGATGCGCTCGAAGGAGAACGCGCACGACTACCGCTATTTCCCGGAGCCCGACCTGCCGCCGGTGGAACTCTCCGAGGCGGAGATCGAGGCGTGGCGGCAACTCCTCCCGGAGAAGCCGGAGGCGCGGCGCGCGCGGATGGTCGCCGACTACGGCCTCGCCGACTACGACGCGGACGTCCTCTCGCAGCACAAGGAGAACGCGGACTTCTTCGAGACGGCGGCGCGGGGGCTCGACCGCAAGACGGCGAAGGCGATGTGCAACCTCTTCCTCGGCGACGTGATGGCCCTCGTGAACGCGCACGGCACCTCGGTGGGCGCGTCGAAACTCACGCCCGAGGCGTTCGCCGCGCTCGTCAAACTCTCGGCGGCGGGGCGCGTCAACGGGCCCACCGTCAAGGAACTGTTGCCGGAGCTCTTCCTCCAAGGCGGCGACCCGGAGGCCATCGTCCGCGCGCGCGGCTTGGAGACCGTGTCCGACACGTCCGCCTGCGAGGCGTGGGTGGCGGAGGCGGTGGGCGAGAACCCGCAGCCCGTCGCCGACTACCGCGCGGGCAAGCAGGCGGCGTTGAGCTTCCTCGTCGGACAGGTCATGAAAAAATCGCGGGGCAAGGCCGACCCGAAACTCGTCGGCGAGCTCATCCGCGCGAAAATCAATTTATGAAAAACCTCACAGCAGACGAACTTCGTCAGGCGTATCTCTCCTTCTTCCAATCGAAGGGCCACACGGTCATCCCCGGCGCGTCGGTCATCCCGGAGAACGACCCGACGGTGCTTTTCACGACGGCGGGTATGCACCCGCTCGTCCCGTATCTGATGGGCGCGATGGAGCACCCGGCGGGGACGCGCCTCACCGACGTGCAGAAGTGCATCCGCACCGGCGACATCGACGCGGTGGGCGACGCCGCGCACCTCACCTTCTTCGAGATGCTCGGCAACTGGTCGCTGAACGACTACTTCAAGAAGGAGGCGATCTCGTGGAGCTTCGAGTTCCTGACGAAGCACCTGGAGTTCTCGCCCGAGCAGCTCAACGTCACCGTCTTTCGCGGCGAGGGCACGGAAGGGGAGAAGGGCTACATCCCCGGCGACGAGGAGGCGGTCGCCATTTGGAAATCCCTCGGCATCCCGGAGGAGCGCATCTTCCGGCTGCCGCGCGAGGACAATTGGTGGGGCCCCGCCGGGACGACGGGCCCGTGCGGTCCCGACACCGAGATGTTCATCGACACGGGCAAGCCCAAATGCGGGGCCGACTGCCGCCCCGGCTGTCCTTGCGGCAAATACATTGAGATCTGGAACGACGTCTTCATGCAGTATCTCAAGAACGAGAACGGCGAGTTCGTGCCGCTCGGCCGGCACAACGTCGACACCGGCATGGGCGTCGAGCGGACGGTCTGCATGCTCTCGAAAGCGCCGACCGTCTACGACACGGAGATCTTCGCGCCGATCATGGCGAAGATTGAGGAGTTGCGAAAGGACGGCCGAACGGACGGGGGCTCTGGCGCCCCCGCACCCCTACCCATGGACGAGGCCGAAGCCCTGCGGGCTCGGCGCATCGTCGCTGATCACATGCGCACGGCGACGTTCATCTTGTGCGACCCGAAGGGCGGTGTGAAGCCGGGGAACATCGGCGCGAACTATGTCCTTCGCCGCCTCATCCGCCGCGCCGTCCGCTTCGCGCGGCAGCTCGGCATCGCGCCGGGCTTCACCGTCACGCTCGCCGAGGTCATTTGCGAGAAGTATCAGAACGTCTACCCGGAGCTCAAGGCGAACTTGGCGACGTGCAAACTCGACCTTGAGGCCGAGGAGGCGCGGTTCAACCGGACGCTCGACAAGGGCGAGGCGCGTTACGCGAAAGTCGCCGAGCAGTTGAAGGCGCACGGGCAGACCCGGATTTCCGGCAAGCTCGCCTTCGAGCTTTACGACACGTTCGGCTTCCCGCTGGAGATGACGTGCGAGATGGCCGCGCGCGACGGCCTCACCGTCGACAAGGAGGGCTTCGAGGCGGCGAACCTGAAGCACCAGGAACTCTCGCGCACGACGAGCGCGGGCGCGTTCAAGGCGGGGCTTCAGGACAACTCCGAGGTCGTCACGCGGATGCACACGGCGACGCACCTCCTCCACGCCGCGCTCCACCAAGTGCTGGGCCCGACGGCGAACCAAAAAGGCTCGAACATCACCGCCGAGCGGTTGCGCTTCGACTTCACCTGGCCGCAGCCGATGACGGCGGAGGAGAAGGCGAAGGTCGAGGAACTCGTCAACAAGTGGATCGCCGAGGGCATCGACGTCACGAAGAAGATGACGACGGTCGAGGAGGCGAAGAAGGAGGGCGCGATGGCGCTCTTCGGCGCGAAGTATGGCGACCAAGTGTCGCTCTACACGATTGGCGACGTCTCGAAGGAAATCTGCTCGGGGCCCCACGTCTCGAACACGCGGGAGCTCGGCAGCTTCAAGATTGTGAAGGAGCAGAGCTCGTCGGCGGGCGTCCGTCGCATCAAGGCGGTCATCGGCAATTTGTGATATAATAAAGCGTATGAAAAAACCATCCTTTCAAGTGACGGCGTTTGGCACGACGTGCCATGGCGAGAAGGCGAAGAAGTTCACCCTGCGCGGCGCGGGCGGCGTTGTCTTGGAGGTCTCCGACTACGGCGGCAAGGTCGTGCGGCTCTTCACGCCCGACAAGCGCGGCAAGCTCAAGGACGTCGTCGTCGGCTTCGACTCGCCGAAGGGATGGGACGAGGGCGACCCCTACTGGGGCTGCCTCATCGGCCGCTACGGAAACCGCATCGCGAAGGGTCGCTTCGCGATTGGCAAGAAGGTCTACAAATTGCCCGCGCTCAACAACGCGCCGGGCGGCATCGGTTGCAACCTCCACGGCGGCGCGCGCGGCTGGAACGCCTACGTCTGGCAGGCGACGCCGTTTGTCAAGGGGACGGACGTGGGGCTTGTCCTGAAGCACGTCTCGCCTGACGGCGACGAGGGCTTCCCCGGCCGCGTCGAGGTGACGGTTGTCTACACGCTCACGAAGGACAACGTGTGGCGCGTCGACTACGAGGCCGTCCCCGACAAGGAGACGCCGATCAACATGACGCAGCACGTCTACTTCAACTTCAAGGGCGAGGCCGGCGGCACCATCGAGGATCACGAGCTGAAGATTCCCGCCGCGAAGTATCTGCCCACGGACAAGGGGCAGATTCCGACGGGCGTTCTGAAGAGCGTCGCCAAGACGCCGTTTGACTTCCGCAAGGCCAAGCGCATCGGCGAGGACATCAACGCGCCCGACCGCGATTTGGAGATCGGCAAGGGCTACGACCACTGCTGGGTTCTCGACAAGGGCGAGATGGCGACGGGCAAGAAGGCGAAGGGCCTCACGCTCGCGGCGGAACTCTCCTGCCCGCTCAACGGGCGGCGCGTGAGCGTGTGGACGACGGAGCCGTGCGTCCAGGTCTACACGGCCAACTGGGCCTCCTACGACCAGACGGCCAAGGGCGGCGAGCACCTCTCCTTCCGGTGCGGTTGCGCGTTGGAGACGCAGCACGCGCCCGACTCGCCCAACCGCCCGAAGTGGCCGACAACGTTTGTGAAGCCGGGCGAGGTCTACCGCTCGTCGACGGAGTTTCGTTTTTCGTGTTCGTGAAAGAGTGAAGTCATGTCAGAAGAAGTCAGTGATCAGCAAAGACGCCATTCGGCGGCGCACCTCTTGGCGCGCGCCGTCCAAAACTTGTTCGAGGATGTCCAGGTGGACATCGGCCCCGCGACTGACGAGGGGTTCTACTACGATTTCGATCTGCCGCATCGGTTGAGTCCCGAGGACTTCCCGAAAATCGAACAGGAGATTGCCCGGCTCATCGCCCTCGATGAGCCGTTTGTCCGCCGCGAGGTGTCGCCCGACGAGGCGCGGGAGATCCTGAAGGGGCAAGATTACAAGCTCTCGCGTCTTGAGGACGTCATCGCCAAGGGCGAGAAAATCTCCATCTACACGGTCGGCGACTACGCCGAGATGTGCCGCGGGCCGCACGTCGCGCATTCGGGTCAGATTGGTGTCGTCCGCCTCACGAAAGTCGCGGGCTCCTACTACCGGGGCGACGAGAAGAACAAGATGCTCCAGCGCGTCTACGGCATGGTCGCGAAAGACAAGGCCGAGATGGACGCGATTGTCGCGCGCGAGGAGGAGGCGAAGAAGCGCGACCACCGCCTCTTGGGGCGCGAGCTCAAGCTTTTCACGATCACCGAGCAGGTGGGCCCCGGGCTCGCGCACTGGCTGCCGCGTGGCGCGCGCGTGCGCATGGCCATCGAGGACTACTGGCGGAAGAAACACCTTGAGGCGGGCTACGAGATCGTCTACACGCCGCACGTGGGCAAGTCCACCTTGTGGGAGACGTCGGGTCATCTCGGCTTCTACAAGGAGGGGATGTTCCCCGTCATGAAAGTCCGCGAGGGCGAAGGGGAGGGCGCTTACGAGCAGGACTACTACGTCAAGCCCATGAACTGCCCGTTCCACATCCAGTGCTACCAGTTCGAGAACCGCTCCTACCGCGACTTGCCCATCCGCTACGCCGAGTTGGGGACGGTCTACCGCTACGAGAAGGACGGCGTCCGCCACGGGCTTTTCCGCGTGCGCGGCTTCACGCAGGACGACGCGCACATCTTCTGCACGCCGGAGCAGATCGTCGGCGAGATCAAGGCGACGGTCGAGTTCGCGAAGGCGATGCTCGGCAAGTTCGGTTTCCACGACATCCAGGCCTACCTCTCGACGAAGCCGGCGAAGGCCGTCGGCGACCCGGCGCGCTGGGAGCAGGCGACGCAGTCCCTGCGCGACGCGCTCGACCAGGAGGGGATGAGCTACGAGGTCGACGAGGGCGGCGGCGCGTTCTACGGCCCGAAGATCGACATGAAGATCAAGGACGCGCTCGGCCGCCCGTGGCAGCTCGGGACCGTCCAGTTCGACTTCAACCTGCCGGAGCGCTTCAACCTCACCTACGTCGGCGCGGACGGCAAGGAACACCAGCCCTACATGGTGCACCGCGCCCTCTTGGGTTCCATCGAACGCTTCTTCGGCATCCTGATCGAGCATTACGCGGGCGCGTTCCCGCTGTGGCTCGCGCCGGAGCAAGTGCGCGTGCTGCCGATCTCCGACAAGGCGCTCGCCTACGCCGGGCGCGTCCGCGACGCGCTCGTGGCGCGGGGCTTCCGTGTGGATGTCGACACGTCGGCCGAGAAACTCGGCGCGAAGATCCGCGAGGCGACGCTCATGAAGATTCCGTATCAGGTGATCGTGGGCCCGCGTGACGAGGCGGCGAACCAAGTCTCCGTCCGCGCCCGCGCGGGAGGCGACTTGGGGGCGATGACGCTGGAGGCGCTCGTCGCGAAACTTGAGGGCGAGCTCGCGTCTTGAGTGGGGCGATTCCCTTCCTTTTCAAAAAACAATCAAAAAGAAAGCGTCTGACAACATGAAAAGTCTTGCCGTTGGCCTTGCCCTTGGTCTTCTCGCGGGGTGCGCCTCCGTTCCCACGTCCTGCCCGAAAGGCGCGGGGGTGTGTCCCAAAGATCCGCTTGTCGGAAACTGGGGGTTGAAACTCGGCTACAAGAGCATGAACGCGGGTCACATGATCATTTCGCGTGACGACAACGGTGAGCCGCAGGCGCTCGTCCTCTGGCGTTGGGCGTCGCCGACGAAGATGAAGAACGTCGTTCTCGACGGCGCGTCGTTCAGCTTCGACCATCCGTGGGGATTTTCCGTCAAGGGCTTCCTCTGCGGGCGCGATGAGATCAAGGCGGTCGCCATCAAAAAGAACGGCCTCGGCGAGACGTCCGTGACGGGCTGGCGCAACCCCGCCATCGAGCCGGCCTCGACGGCGGACGCCGTGTTGGGCGAGGGGATTGACCTCCTGAAGGACGGCCTCGACGGTTGGGTTCTCATGGAGCCCAACGCGAAGAACGGCTGGTCGATCACGGAGGAGGGCGGCGAGAAGATCCTCTCCAACAAGTTGGGGCTCAAGGCGGACGGCTCGTGGGCGGGCGGCGGCTCGAACCTCATGACGAAGCGGTCGGACTTCTACGACTTCAACATCGAATACGATGTCCGCGTCCCCGCGAAGTCGAACTCCGGCGTGTATCTGCGCGGCCGCTACGAGTGCCAGGTCATCGACAGTTTCGGCAAGCCCGTCGACGAGCACAACATGGCGGCCTACTACGGGCGCGTCGTGCCGAGCGTCGCCGCCGAGAAGCCGGCGGGCGAGTGGCAGCACGTCTCGGTCACGCTCTACAAGCGGCATCTCACGGTCGTCCTCAACGGCGTGACGATCATCAAGGACGCGCCCGTCGTGGGCGTCACCGGCGGCGCGATTGACGCGAACGAGTTTGTGCCGGGGCCCCTCTATCTGCAAGGCGACCACTCGGACGCGGACTACAAGAACATGATCCTGCGCCCCGCAAAATAAGTCGCTCACGACGCGCCGCTTTTTGGTATAATGTTCGTCAATTTTTAAGAGACCATCGGAAAGAGGATCATGGGACAACTTGAGGAATCGACGGAGCTGACGCTCGATTTCACGAAACTGGAGAAGGTCGGCCAGCAGGTGTCGATGACGCGCGACGCTTGCACGGCCGAGCACGACCCCGGCGTCATCCCCGTCGCCGTGCAGAACGCCGACACGAAGGAAGTCATCCTCGTCGCCTACACCAACGAGTTCGCCATGCGCGAGTCGTTCGCGAAGCGCAAGCTGATCCTCTGGTCAACCTCGCGCAACAAGCTTTGGTTCAAGGGCGAGACGAGCGGCGAGACGTTCGACCTCTTGGAGGCTTATGTCAACTGCGAGCAGAACTCGCTGCTCTACATCGTCCGCCCCTGCCGTGGCGGCATCTGCCACACGAAGAACAAGGCGGGCGCGCCGCGCAACTGCTACTACCGCAAGATCGACCCCGAGACGCTGTCCCTCACGAACATCGACCCCTGACATCCCACCACTCAACTTTTCCACTTTTCCACTCTTCCACTCTCGCACTCTTCCACTTTTCCACCTTTCCACTTTTCAACCACTAACCTAACC
>CAVKTW010000131.1:0-2470 GCA_963659085.1 Candidatus Methanomethylophilaceae archaeon
CACCCGAGCTTCCCGTTGCGCCCGCGACCGCGCCAGTCCCCGAAACTCCCGCGAAGTGAGGTGGCCGATGAAAGTCCTCGTCACCGGCGGATCGGGCTTTCTCGGAATCAACCTGATTCGGAAATTGCGCGAGAAGGGCGTGGAGGAAGTCCGCGTCCTTGACATTGCCGACTTTGACTATCCCGAGAAGAACGAGCCGTGGCTGAAGTTCACGCTCGGCGACGTGCGCGACGTCGCGGCGGTTGAGAAGGTGACGGAGGGGTGCGACGTCGTCGTGCACTGCGCGGCGGCTCTTCCTCTTTACAGCGAGGAGGACATCCGCACGACCGAGGTCGACGGCTGCCGGAACGTTCTCGCGGCGGCGCGAAAGTTCAAACTCGACCGCATGATTCAGATTTCCTCGACGGCGGTCTACGGTGTCCCGAAGCGTCATCCGATCTACGAAACAGACCCGATGGTCGGGGTCGGTCCCTACGGCCACGCGAAGATTGCGGCGGAGAACATCTGCCGCGCGGCAATCGAGGACGGTTTCTGCGTGAGCATCATCCGTCCCAAGAGTTTTGTGGGCCCGGAGCGGCTTGGCGTGTTCGCACTCTTCTACGACTGGGCGTATACGGGGCACGGCTTCCCGATGATCGGCAGCGGGAACAACCGCTACCAGTTGATGGATGTGGATGACCTCGACGAGGCGATTTGGTCGGCGATGACCTACCCGAAGGACGTCGTGGCGACCGAGTTCAACATCGGCGCGAAGGAGTTCACGACGATGAAGGAGGACTATCAGGCCGTCCTCGACCGCGCCGGCCACGGCAAGAAGATCCGGGGTATGCCGGTCGCGCCGCTCGTGTTCATCCTGCGCATCTTGGAGAAACTCCACCTCTCGCCGCTCTATCCGTGGGTTTACGAGACGGCCTCGACCGACTCGTTCGTCTCCATCGAGAAGGCGGAGAAACTTCTCGACTACAAGCCGCGCTATTCGAACAAGGAGGCGCTCGTCAGGAACTACGACTGGTATGTCGCGCACCTCGACGACTTCAAGGGCAAGTCCGGGGTTTCCCACCGCGTTCCGTGGAAGCAGGGGATGCTCGCGCTCGCGAAAATCTTTTTCTGACAGTCGTTCCGTTGGCGCGATGCGCAAGACCTACCTCTCCCCCAACGAGTATCAGCGCGACATCTGGCGCTTGGCGGCTCAGGTTCGCGCGTCCGGCTGGAAGCCCGATTACCTCGTCGGCCTGTGGCGCGGCGGGGCGCCCGTCGCCGTCGCCGTCCACGAGTTCCTGAAGGTGACGGGCTGGGAGGTCGAGCATCTGCCCCTCAAGTGCCGGAGTTACACCGCGTTGGGATGCGTGGGCGACACGGTCACCTTCACCTTCGGAGACAGCGTCTTCGCGCTCTTTCGTCCCGGATGCCGCGTCCTCTTCGTGGATGACGTCTTCGACACGGGGACGACGGCGGCGGCGGTCTTCGAGCGAGCCGCGTCCGCCGACATCGAGGCGAAGCTCGCGTGCGTCTATTGGAAGCGGGAGATGAACAAAACCGCCTTCGCGCCCGATTTCGTGGCGCGGGAGCTTGGCGGCGACTGGATCGTCTTCCCGCACGAGATCGAGGGGTTGCAGCCCGACGAGGTGCGCGAGAAAGACCCCGTGCTCGCCTCGCTCATCGACGGGGTGGAGGACTGAAAGATGTTCACGGGTCTCATTCAGCGTCTCGGCCGCGTGCGGCGCGTCTCGCGCGGGCGCGGTCTCGTCTTGGAGATCGAGGCCGACCGTCCGTGGGAGACCGCGCTTGAACCGGGCGAGTCGGTCGCCGTCAACGGCGCGTGCCTGACCGTCGCCGCCTGTTCGGGTGCGCGCTTCACCGCCGAAGTCTTGGAGGAGACGGCCGCGAGAACCCGCTTCGCCGCGATGGTGCCGGGGGAGCGTGTCAACTTGGAGCGTGCGCTCCGCGCCGGCGACGCCTTGGGCGGCCATCTCGTGCAGGGGCATGTCGACACCATCGGGCGCATCCGCTCGCGTGAGCCGCGCGGGCGCGACTTCCATCTGCGCATCGCCTGCGGGCGCGTCCTCGCCGCGCAGTCGGTGCTGAAGGGCTCCGTCGCCGTCGACGGCGTGTCGCTGACGATTTCCGCGCTCGGCGACGACTTCCTCGGCGTGGACGTCATTCCGACGACCGCCCGCGAGACGACGCTCGGCCTGCGGCGGGAAGGGGACGCGGTTCACTTGGAGGGCGACGTGAACGGCAAGTATCTCGCCCGGTTCTGCGCGGCGCATCCGCCCGCCGCGCCGCGCGGCCTCACCGAAGACGCCCTCCGCCGCGCCGGCTTCGTCTGAGTCGGCGTCCGTGCGACTGTGTGCTTGGACAGCGTTCCGCCGGGTGCGGGGTAACGCTCTTGTCCTGTCAAGTCTGGCGCAAGCCAGACGGTTGTGTGAGGCTCTTTTTCGCCCGCCTGTGCTTGCCTTGTCAGCGTGCA
>CAVKTW010000132.1:0-2889 GCA_963659085.1 Candidatus Methanomethylophilaceae archaeon
GCCGAAGAGCCGAAGGCCGGGGTTGAGGCGCGGCATCGCGGCGAGTGCCGCGTCAACCGCCTCGCCAAGCGGCGAGAGCCGCACCTGGCCGTCCGTCACGCGGCCGAAAAGCGGCCGGCGCGGCTCGGTCGAAATCGTGACGAAGAGCGAGGCGCCCCGCGCATAGTCCCAATCGGGCGACCGGCGATACCGCCGAATCAGCGCGCTCACGCCAAAGCCTCCGCCGTCATGCCGCCCTCAAAAGTAGTTGACGACGACGCGCTTGCGGTAGTTCTTCTCAAGCGCGTGCGCCATACGCTTGACGACGGAGCGGCGCAACTCCAGATCCTGCGGCACGTTCGGATCCTGGTGCGACTCGTTCACCTTCGTGCCGATGACGAACTCAATGCGGTCGTGCGCCATGAGCCGCTCCAAAATCGCCTTGGCCGCCGCCGGCTCGTCGAGGGGGTTTCGCATCTCCTCCAGCGCCGTCGTGACGCGCGAGAGCGTGAGGATGCCCTCGGTCGCGATCCCCACGCCCTCCATGACGCCGACGGGCGGCAACCCCCCGGCGCGGCGGAAGTCGTCGAGGTTCACCTTGACCTTCTTCTTGAGCTCGCGCTCGATGATGTTCGCCGTCGTCCCGCCGCAGATGACGACGTGCTCGAAGCCCAGCCGCGCCAGCCGCGCGAACTCCGCGTCGTGCTCCTTGTAGAACGGCGGGCCGGAGAGGATGCGCATGACGCGCGGCCGGCGCAGGTAGATGACGACGCAGGTGATGTCGTCCTTGCAGCCGCCGGGCGTGAGCATCAACGCCTTCGAGGCGATGGACGAGGCGAGTTCCTTCGCGGAGATCTCCGGCTCGAAGTGGACGAGGTCGCGCGCGTGGGCCAGCACGCCGGAGCGACGCCAGCCGAACTTCATGTCCTTGCGCACGCCGAGCCCCGACTGCGTGACGCCGTCCGAGCAGAGAATGATGCGGTCGCCCGCGCGGAAGTCCGCCACGCACTCGCGCACCTCGCGGTCGGGCCAGTGCGACGAGACGACCATCGTGTCCTCCGCCGGCGGAACCTCCGTGTCGCCGCGCAGGTGGATGTAGCCGGGGTTCCCCATCTCCGTGATCCGCGCCTTGCCGCCGAGGCGGAAGTCGAAGAGCGAGAACGTCGCGTAGCCGATCTTGCGCACCTCGCAGACGGGCAGGGAGTCCATGATGATCTCCGCCGCCTCCAAGGTCGGGATGTTCGACTCCAAAAACTTGATCGCCATCGAGGTCGTCATCGTCGCGAGGACGTTCGCCTTCACGCCGCTGCCCAGCCCGTCGGAGAGCGCGCACAAATGGCGGTTCTCGCGCTCGATGGTCAGGAAGCGGACGTCGTCGCCGCACGCGGCCTGGCCCGTCTTCGTGTGCTGGGCGCACTCCATCTCGATGAAGAGCTCGTCAGCCATTCAGGTAGCTCCCGTCGTCCTCCGGGCGCAACCTCTTGCCCTGCGTCTTCGACTCGTAGGCCCCGGCGATCTCGTTGAGCATGATCTCCGTCTCGGCGATGTGCTCGCCGAAGAGCCGCGCCACCTGCTGGACGGTGTAGACATTCTTCGCGATGACCTCGCGCGCCTTCGCCGCGATCTCCTCGCGCCGCCCCTCGTTCTGCGTGACGTCCTGGACGACCGCGCCGGCGAACTCGCCCTTGGCGATGGGGAAGACGCTGATCGTGACGACGCGGTCGCGCCACGGCTGGCGGTATTTGACGATCTCGCTGCCATGTTCGAGCGCCCCCCGGAAGAGGTCGGCGAACTCGCCCATCACGCTCTCGCAGGCGATCCCCTCCAGGTTGCCGAGCGCGTCGAAGACGTCCGTCTCGCCGCACATCTCGGCGAAGACGCGGTTGCATTCGGAGACGAGCCCCTGCCCGTCCACGATGACGACGCCCGCCGGGATGAACTTGATGAGCGCGTTCGAGGTCCGCTCGAAGTTGCGCTTCAGGAACGTGTGGCACTGCGCCTCCTCGGCCTTGCCGAGCAAGAGCGCCTTGGCGAACTCGCGGCACGTCTCGTAGCCGCACGCCCCGCAGTTGAGCTCGTCGGCCTTCGTCGTCTTGCCGACGCGCGCGAGCGCCTCGGCCAGGGCCGACTCGTCGAAGTCCTTCTCGACGAACGCCTCGGCGGGATACGCCGCGCCGCCGCAGTGCGTGACGCACCGCCCCACGCTCGGCTGGAGGGCGGCGAGCGCGTCCGTCGCGAAGAGCGTCGCCAAGGTGCCGCCCTTTTTCTCCATCGCCGGGCCGTTGACGCACCCGCCGGGGCAGGCGAGCGCCTCGACGAAGACCTTGCGCGACGCGCGGCTCAAGGCGTCCAAAAACGTCTCGGGCGCGTCGGCCAAGAGCGTCTTGATCGACTCCAACCCCGACACGGACACGTAGCGGACGTCCGTCGAGCCGTCGCGGAGCGTGTCGTTCATGCCGCCCTCGATGGAATAGAACCGCCCCTCCTCGGCGGGCCCCAGCGCGAGCGGCGCCTCCTCGCCGAAGGAAATCCCGCGCTCCGCCAGGAGTTTCTCCAAGGCGGGGAAGACGCACGCGAGGGAGAGCTCGTCGAGATGCGCGTCCGACTCGTTCTTCTTCGCCGCGCACGGCCCGAAGAAGACGACGTGGATCTGGGGGCCGAACGCCTCCCGAAGCCGCTTCGCGTGGGCGCGCACGGGCGAGGGCAGCGGCGAGATGTAGGGCGCGTAGGCGGGCAGATACTTGCGGATCAAATCGACCGCCGCCGGACACGCGCTGGAGATGACGAGCTTCTGATCCGTCTCGCGCAGGAGGCGCGAGACGTGCGCGCTCACCGCCTCCGCGCCGTGTGCCGTCTCGCTCGCGCCCGCGAATCCCAGCGCCTCCAGCGCCCGCGCCATCTGGCCGATGG
>CAVKTW010000133.1:0-6142 GCA_963659085.1 Candidatus Methanomethylophilaceae archaeon
ACGCCTTCCCGAAGGCGGGCGTCGAGGCGCTCGTCGCGTTCATGAAGGACTTCGAACGTCAAAACGGTTAATCAGGAGGAACAAGTCATGAAGATTCTCGTCACGGGCGGAGCCGGCTTCATCGGCAGCCACACCGTCGTTGAACTGCTCAACGCCGGGCATCAGGTCGTCGTCGTCGACAACCTCTGCAATTCGTCACGGAAGTCGCTCACCCGCGTCAAGAAAATCACGGGCCAGGACGTCACGTTCCACAAGGCCGACATCCGCGACGAGAAGAAGCTCAACGCGATCCTCGACACGGACGGGCCCTTCGACGCGACGATCCACTTCGCCGCGCTCAAGGCCGTGGGCGAGTCGACGAAGATTCCGCTTAAATACTACGCCAACAACCTCGGCGGCACGTTCACGCTGTTGAAGTGCCTCGCCGCGCACAACTGCAAGAACATCGTCTTCTCGTCGTCGGCGACGGTCTACGGCGATCCCAAGTCCGTGCCGATCCGCGAGGACTTCCCCACGCCCGGCTGCACGAACGCCTACGGTTGGACGAAGCTCATGATGGAGCAGGTCTTCAAGGACGTCCAAAAGGCGGATCCCGAGTGGAACGTCATCCTCCTGCGCTACTTCAACCCCATCGGGGCGCACAAGTCGGGCCTCATCGGCGAGGATCCGGCGGGCATCCCCAACAACCTCCTCCCCTACGTCGCGCAAGTCGCCATCGGCCGCCGCCCGGAGCTGAGCGTCTTCGGCAACGACTATCCCACGCCGGACGGGACGGGCATCCGCGACTACATCCACGTCGTCGATCTCGCGCTGGGGCATCTCAAGGCGATTGAGAAGATCGAGAAGACGCCGCAGCTGGGGCTCAAGATCTACAACCTCGGCACGGGCAAGGGCTACTCCGTCCTCCAGGTCGTCAAGGCGTTCGAGCAGGCGTCCGGCAAGACCGTCGCCTACAAGATCTGCCCGCGCCGCCCCGGCGACATCGCCGAGTGCTGGGCCGATCCCTCGCTCGCGAAGGCGGAGCTCGGCTGGACGGCGACGCGCGGCATCGCCGAGATGTGCGAGGATGCGTGGCGTTGGCAGCGGAAGAATCCCTACGGCTACAACAAGAAGCCGTGACGGGCGACGCGCTTTCGTTCGTGCTCGACGGGCTGGAGGCTTATCTCGCCCTCGAGCGCGAATTGGGCGTTGAGGAAGTCGAGGTCGATCCGTCGCTTTTGGAGTCGTTGACGATGCCTCCCGCCGCGACGGAAACGACGCCTCCCGCTCCGAATGCGCCTCCCCGCCCTGTCTCGAAAACACCTGTCCGTCCGGTGGCGGCGACACGCGGCGACGCGCTTCAGCCCTCCCGCGCGCCGGCGACATCCGTCGAGTTCGCATTCATCCACGACGGGCCCCTCTCGGAGAAGTCCTTGGCGATGATGGGCAAGATCATCGTCGCGTTGGGATCTGATGAGCGACGAAGCCCCATCGCCGTCCGTCCGCCGCTTCCGAAGGCGAGGCTCTACGTGTTCCTTGGCCAGCCGACGCTTCGGAAGTTCCTGCCGCGCGTCGCCGTGGAGGAGAACAGCTGGTTTCGCACGCCCAAAGGCGTCGAGGCGTTGCTCGTCAAGTCGCCCGAAGAGATTGTGCGCTTCTCGACGGTCACGCCGGCGCTCAGGAAAATCAAGGAAGACATGTGGCGGGCGCTCAAGACGATTCGCCAACATTTGGCTTAAAGGAGGAGCATGGCTCAGGTTCTCAAACACACCAGCGTCGGTTCGGGGTATTTCCACCTCGTTCTCGACGCGCCGGAGATCGCCTCGGCGGCCGAGCCGGGGCAGTTCGTCCACGTCCGCGTCCCGTCGTTGGAGGCGAGCGCGTTGCGGCGGCCGTTTTCCATCTTCAACGCCGAGGACGGCCGCTTGGAGCTCCTCTACAAAGTCGTCGGGCGCGGCACGGCGGAACTCTCGTCGGTGCGCGAGGGCGCGTCGCTCGACGTGATGGGGCCCTTGGGGCACGGCTTCCCAACGGATGTCGCGGGCGAGGCTCTCTTCGTCGGCGGTGGCTACGGCGTCGCCCCGCTCTACTTCTTGGCGCGGCGATTGAAGAAGGGCAAGCTCTTCGTCGGTGGGCGGACGCGGGACGACTTGCTCTGCCTCGACCGCTTCGCCGCGCTGGGGCTTGAGACGGTCGCCGCGACAAACGACGGCTCGTTCGGCGTTCAGGGCTTCGTCACCGTGCCGCTCGACGCGGAGATCGCTCGGTTGCGCGAGGCGGGTCAAACTTTCGCGCTTTTCGTCTGCGGCCCCGACGGACTCTTGCGCGCCGCCGCCGAACGGGCGGTGTCGCTCGGCGTGCCCGGTTTCATTTCGATGGATCGCCACATGATCTGCGGCGTGGGGGCCTGCTATGCGTGCGTCCAAAAGACGGTGCGCGGGTTCTCGCGCTGCTGCGTCGAAGGCCCTGTTTTCAAGGCGGAGGATCTTGTATGGTAGACATGCGCGTCAATCTCGCGGGGCTTTCACTCGCCTCGCCGCTCGTGACGGCGAGCGGCACGTTCGGCTACGGGACGGAATACCTCCCGTTCGTCGACTACTCGAAACTGGGGGCGATCACTGCCAAGGGCATCCGCCTCATTCCGTGGGCGGGCAACGGGATGCCGCGCCACAAGGAGGTCTTCGGCGGCCTCGTCAACGCGATCGGGTTGCAGGGAACGGGCGTCGAGCATTTCCTCGCCGTCACCGTGCCGCTTTACCGCCAGCTCGTGAAAGTGCCGCTCATCGCGAACATTTGGGGAACGACGGTCGAGGAATACGCCCAGGTCGCCGCGCGTCTCGGCGACAAGGTCGACGCCATCGAGATGAACGTCTCCTGCCCGAACGTCGAATCGGGCGGGCATACGTTCGGCGCGGACGAGCGCATCCTCTCGACGGTCGTCTCCGCCGTGCGGCGGGCGACGACGCGGCCGCTCTTCGTGAAGCTCGCCCCCAACGTCCCCTCGATCGCGCCGTTCGCGAAAGTGTGCGAGGAGGCGGGCGCGGACGCGCTCTCGCTCATCAACACGATTCCCGCGATGGTCATCGACATCGAATCCCGCCGCCCCTACCTCGAACACGGCTCGGGCGGCCTTTCGGGGCGCGGCATCCACCCGGTCGCCGTCAAGATCGTTTACGAGGCGCACCGCGCGACGAAACTCCCCATCCTCGCGATGGGCGGCGTCTACGGGGCGGAGGAGGCTCTGGAACTCATGTTGGCGGGCGCGACGGCGGTTGCGGTGGGCAGCGCCCTCTTCACGAACCCACACGTCGTCGCGGAAATCCACGCGGGAATGGCGGCCTATTGCGAACGCCACAACTTCACCCGCGTGGCGGACGTGACAGGCGCACTTGCCTGCGTCCCCGCATCTCCGCGTTGAGTGAAAGCAGTAATTTTGTGAAAGCCTAATGGCTTTTCACCGGCGACTGGTGGAGAAGAAGAGATTCGAACTCTCGACCCCCACGTTGCGAACGTGATGCTCTACCAACTGAGCTACTTCCCCATGTCGTAAAACAGGAGAAAGTATATCAAATTTCTCGCGCTCGCGCAAGGGGGAATTTTACAGAAAAGTCGGCGGTCTCAAGTGAATTTCCAAGAGCGATTTGGTAAAATATACCCTTATGGAAAACACAGATCTTTGTCCCTGCTCCTCCGGCAAGACCTTTGGCTCGTGCTGCGGGCCGATTCTCGCCGGCACGGCGAAGGCCGACACGGCGTGTGCGCTCATGCGCGCGCGCTACACCTCGTATGTGACGGGCGACGTCGAGTTCCTGAAGTCCTCGTCCGTCAAGGCCGCGCAGGCGTCGTTCGACATCGAGGCCTCGCGCGCGTGGTCGAAGGCCTCGACATGGCACGGCCTTGAGGTCATCCGCACGGAGGGCGGCGGCGCGGACGACGCGACGGGGCTCGTCGAGTTCCGCGCGCTTTACACGATGAACGGCCGGTTCTGCAACCACCACGAGCGGGCCTCCTTCGTCCGCGAGGACGGCGACTGGAAGTTTCAGGACGGCGCGTTCGTCCCCGAGACGCCCGAGACGCGCGAGAGTCCCAAGATCTCGCGCAACGACCCCTGCCCGTGCGGGAGCGGCAAGAAGTTCAAGAAGTGCTGCGGCAAATGAGCCTGAACCCCACGTTCGACCGCTGGTACGCCGCGAAGAGCGCGCGGTTCCTCGTCGAGCCGTCGCACCGCCTGGAGACGTTCGGCAACACGCTCGTGAACTACCACCTCGTCTCGGAGCTGGACGACAACCCCGGCAAGGTGCGCGTCCGCGAGGGGCGGCTTGAGGCGCACCAGCCGCTCGTCATCGCGCCGCGCTTCCAGGAGGCGGAGATCGAGGGACTCGGCGAGGCCGCCCGCGCCTACTTCGAGTTCCTGAAGGAGAACGAGGAGCATCTGCGCATCCTGCGCTACGGCTACCGTCTGAAGTCGGACAACTTCTCCGAGCAGATCGTCACCGACCGCCTCTCGGTCGTCTGCGAGCGCGTGAAGAAAGAGGTCTTGGAGACGGGCGATCCCTTCGCGGCCGTCATCCAGTGCGTGGACAACCCGTGGGACGTCGCGCTCGTCGAGCTCTGGCTCCGGGAGGTCAACCGCAGCGCCTCGCGCCACATCTCCGACTTGCAGAAAAGCGGAAAACTCTTTTAGGAAAAAGTCCCCGTGGGGGACGAACTCAAACGCATGAATGTGAAGCACACGAAAGTCATCGCCATCGCGAACCAGAAGGGCGGCGTGGGCAAGACGACGACCGTCGTCAACCTCGCGGCCGCGCTCTCCGCCCGCCACCGCACGGTGCTCGTCGTCGACCTCGACCCCCAGGCGCACGCCACGCTGGCGCTCGGCCTTGAGAAGCAGCAGGGCGTCTCCCTGTATCCCGTCCTCCTCGGCGCGAAGGAGATCTCGGAGGTCATCCAGCCGACGAAGTGGGCGAACCTCAACGTCATCCCGTCCGAGGTCGACCTCTCCGGGGCCGAGCTCGAGTTCGGCCTGCGCGAGGATCGCCTGTCGATGATCAAGAACGCCCTCGCTCCCGTCAAGGCGTCGGGCGCGTTCGACTACATCATCCTCGACTGCCCGCCCTCCCTGGGCGTCGTGATGACCTCCGCGCTCGCCGCGACGGACGGCGTCCTCATCCCGATCCAGGCCGAGTTCCTCGCGATGGACGGGCTCGCGCTCATCACGGGCTCCATCGATCGCATCCGCGCCGGGGTCAACCCCGACATCGACTTGAACGGCATCGTCTTCACGATGGTCAATTCCGTGGCGCGTCTGACAACGGATGTCATGACGGAGGTGCGCGGCCACTTCGGCGAGAAAGTCTACGAGACGGTGATTCCGCGCAACGTCCGCGTCTCCGAGGCGCCCTCCATGGGAACGCCCGTTGTCTTCCTCGATCCCCGCTCGAAAGGGGCCGAGGCCTACAAGGCGTTCGCGTGGGAGTTCATGGCGAAGAATCCGACGCGCGTGACGGTGAGCGACCCCGTGGCAACGACGACCGAGACGCAAGCGGCGACCGAGACCGAGACGGCGAGCGATGCGTAAGAAAAACATCTTCGTCGCCCTCGCGTTGTTCGCGGGCTTCTTCGCCCTCTACGCCCTGACGGCCCAGCGCGGCCTCGGCTGGGGGGACTCGGGGGAGTTTCAGTATCGTGTTCTCACGTGCCCCGACGGGCTTCTCGGCGGCTGCGACTCGTTCGCGACGGCGCATCCTTTGTATGTGGCGTTCGCCAAACTGTTCTGCTCGACGCCGTTCCACGTCACGCTCGTCTCCGCCTTCTTCGGCGCAGTCGCGCTCGTGGGCTTTTGGCTCTCGTCGCGCCGCGTGTCGTGGACAATCCTCCTCGGCCTTTCGCACGCGCTCTGGTGGCTCTCGTGCGTCGCGGAGGTCTACACGATGTCGCTCGCCTTTCTCGCGTTCGAGACGTTCTTCCTCCTGCGCTTCCTGTCGACGCGCCGCGCCGCGTGGCTCTGCGCCTTGGCCTTCCTCAACGGCCTCCATGTGGAGCTTCACAACCTCGCGCTCCTCGCCGCGCCCGTCTATTTCGCCGCGTTTCTCGCCGTCATGCGCCCGCAAGGTGTCGGACGCGCCATCCGCGTGTTCCTCGCGTGCGCGTGTTTGTGGACGCT
>CAVKTW010000134.1:0-2269 GCA_963659085.1 Candidatus Methanomethylophilaceae archaeon
GGGGCTGTGGATTCGCCCGGAGGAACTCGCCGCC
Organism: Candidatus Methanomethylophilaceae archaeon; assembly: GCA_963659085.1. Lineage (GTDB taxonomy): Bacteria > Verrucomicrobiota > Kiritimatiellia > RFP12 > UBA1067 > UBA1067. The sequence continues at coordinate 35 of CAVKTW010000134.1, forward strand.
TACGAGCCGCTCGTCGGTGTCGTCAAGCTGGCGACGCGCCGCCATCCCGACCCGGCGGCGATCATCGAGGCGTATGCCACCTATTCGTTCCACGGGGATCTTGCCGCGCTGACCGATCCGTTCTTCCGCTTTCCAAGGACCATCGACAACGACGCGCTGGGTGCGCACCCGCTTTGGCCGGCGGTGCGCGACTGCCCCGACGCCAACCACTGCCGCGACTGCGGCCGTTGCGCGCGGCTGCTCAAGGACGTCTCGAAGGCGCGCGACGCGGCGGGCGCGACTGTCGCGGAGGCCTTTCAGGGCTTTTTCAAGGGATAGAAATGGACACGCAACTCAAGTTCATGAAGGTCATCGGCTCTTGGCGCGAGGTCGCCGACGCCGCCCGCACGACCATCCGCCGGGACGAGGGTTCGGGCGAGGTGAGTTCGCGCTGGAAGAAGCGCATCCTCTTGGCCGAGCATTCGCCCATCCGCAAGCTCTGCTTCAACTGGAAGTGGCTGAACCTCCCCTACTGGGTCTCGGTTCATCTCGTCCGCCACAAGTTCGGCATCGAGCATTTCGTCTCGACGCAGCGCAGCGACCGCACCGGCGTCTCCCGCGAGGCGCAGCGCCAGGACGCTCCCGTCATGCACGAATGCTTCGCGAACGCGCAGGCGATCCTCTTCATCTCGCGCCGCCGCCTCTGCGGGCAGGCGAGTCCCGAGACACGCGCGGCGTGGAAACTCGTCGTCGACGCCCTGCGCGAGAAAGAGCCGGAGCTCGCCGCGTGCTGCGTCCCCGAATGCGTCTACCGTGGCTTCTGCCCGGAGTTCAAACCCTGCGGCTTCTGCAACTCGGAAGCCTTCCAAAAAGCCCTCGACGCGTATCGCGCCGTCCCCAGCAAAGACGTCCCATGACACTCCCCATCGCCCTTGAACACCCGCTCGTCATCTTCGATCTGGAGACGACGGGGCTTTTCCCGCGCCGCGACCGCATCGTCGAGATCGCGGCCGTCAAACTGAACCCCGACTCGTCGGAGGAGACGCTGGAGCATCTCATCAACCCGACGATTCCCATCCCGAAGGAGACGACGGCCGTCCACGGGATTTCGGACGACGACGTGAGGGGCTGCCCCACCTTCGCCGACCTCGCCGACGAGATCTACGCCTTCTTCGCGGGGTGCGACATCGGTGGGTTCAACTCCGACCGCTACGACATCCCCTGCCTTGAGGAGGAGTTCTTCCGCGTCGGCAAGAACTTCGCCTCGGCCGTCGGCAAACGCATCGACGTCCAACGCCTCTACCACCGCATGGAGCCCCGCGACCTCTCGACCGCGCTCTCGTTCTACTGCGGCCGCTCGCACGAGGGGGCGCACGGGGCGTTGGCGGACGCGCGCGCGACACGCGACGTCCTCGCGGCGATCTTGGATCGGGCGCACCGCGCACCGGCGGGCGACCGCTACGCGCAGATCGCGGGTCAGGGCGTGGACGCGCTCGACGCGTATCTCGTGCCGCAGGATCCGATGAACGCCGACCGCAACGGCATGTTCAAGTGGCGCGACGGCGTCCTCTACGTCAACTTCGGCAAGAAGAAGGGCGTGCCGCTGAAGGAGTTGATGCTCAGCGAGCCCAATTTCCTGCGCTGGATCTTGAAGGGCAATTTCGACACCGACGTGAAGGCCATCGCGCAGGACGCCTTGAACGGCCGCCTGCCACGGCCGCCGAGGACGAAGCCGTGATCCGCCGGCTTTTGGTCGTGGCGGGTTCCGGCGTCTACCCGGAGCTCCTCGTGCGCGGGGCGAAGGCCGCCGGCGTGGCGCGTGTGGATGTCGTCGCGTTGCGGGGCTCGACCGCCCGCGCGACGGCGCGTGCCGCCGATCACGTCACGTGGATTCGCCTCAAGGAGATTTCCGACACCATCCGCTGGGTCGGGACGCAGGGGTTTGACGGCGCCATCCTCGCCGGGCAGGTCAATCCGCTCTCGCTCTTTCGCGGGGGGTTCGACGACGAGATCAAGGCGGCGTTGCGCTCGCTGCCCGTCAAGAACGCCCACTCGATCTTCAAGAAGCTCATCGACCTCTTCGCCGCGTCGGGCGTGCGGATTCTGCCCGCCTCGCTTTTCATGGAGGACTTCCTTCCCGGCGAAGGGCCCCTGACGGCGCGGGGGCTGTCCGAGGCCGAACGCGCCGACATGACTCACGCGCAGGCGGTGGCGCATGACATGGGACTCCATGACGTGGGTCAGACGGTCATGGTC
>CAVKTW010000135.1:0-5375 GCA_963659085.1 Candidatus Methanomethylophilaceae archaeon
AGGGCGCGGCCCTGCTGGAGAAGGGCGACCTCAAGGGCTTCGGCGCGCTCATGTATGACTCGCACGAGTCGAGCCGCAACTGGTTCGAGAACTCCTGCGAGGAGCTCGACGCCATCGTGGACGCCGCCAAGGCGATCCCGGAGGTCTACGGGGCGCGTCTCTCCGGCGGCGGGTTCGGCGGCAGCTGCTGCCTCTTGGTCGATCCGGCGGCGGCGGACAAGATCGCGGCGGCGATCACGAAGGAGTATCAGGCGCGGTTCGGCGACGAGCCCGTCTGCTCGCTCATCCAGCCTTCCCAAGGAGCCACGCTCGTATGAAAACACTTCTGCTCGGCGCATTCGCCGCCGGTTTTGCGATGGGCGCCCTCGGCGACGAGGAGGCGCTTCAGGACGAGGCGGCGGCCGCCCTCGGCGACGAGGTCGTCGCCCAGGCGCAGGCGAACAACAAGCGCGAGGAGCGCGTCTTCTACACGCTGCCGATCTGCCGCCGCGTCGAGGGCGCGTGCGAGGTGATGAAGCCCGGCGCCGCCGCGTGGGAGGCTGCCGAGGAGGGCCGCTACTACCCGCTCGGCTCCGCGTTCCGCGCGGGGGCGCCCGGCGCGTCGCTGACCGTCGCCTTCGGCAAGACGTGCGCGGCGACGATCCAGGACGGCGCGTCCTTCTCGACGCGCCCCCAGGCGCTCGCCGACGGCACGCGCACCATCGTCCTGACGGGCGGTGACGTCACGCTCTCGCTGCCCAGCACGATGAAGCCGGGGCTCATGTTCGTGACGACGGCGAGCTGGACGGCGAAGAACCTCTGCGGCGAGTCGAAGTTCACGTATCGCGACACGGGCGACGGATTCGTCTCGGACATCCAGTGCCTGACGGGGCAGTTGGCCGTCGAGGGCGCCCACTACCTCATCCCGCAGATGCACGCCGCCGACCGCGTCCGCATCCGCTCGACGCAGGACGAGCTGGAGACGATCCTCTACGGCACGAGCGGCGACTACGTCGTCCAGCTCGACCAGGGGATGCGCTTCGTGACGGAGGCGAAGGACGACGGCACGTTCGAGGAGGTCAGCGTCCCCTCGACGCTGGAGTTCCACCTCTCCGTCGACACGCGCGTGCAGATCAACCGCGCCGTGCCGAGCGTGGGTTCGCGCATGAGCGTGACGATGATGACGTTCGACTCGATGGGGCAGCTCAAGAACCAGTTCGCCTACGCGGAGGGTCGTCCCGAGGTGAACACGGGCGAGCTCGTCGTCACCATGTCCAAGGAGGCGACGAGCGCGGCGCAACGCGCGGCGGCGGAGGCGACGACGGACGAGGCGGTCGAGGTCGAGGATGAGGAGGCGGTTGTCGAGGACGAATCGTCCGGCGACGAGGCCGCCTCCGATGACGAGGCGTCCGCGTCCGAAGACGCGATGGACGACGACTCGTATGACGAATTCTGAAAGGTAGAAGTAGAAAGCAATGGTTATTCAAAAGTTCAACAGGCTCATTCGTAACAAATGGCTTTGGGGCGCGTTCGCCTTCCTCATCTCGGCGGTCTTCGCGTTTGACTTCCTCCTGGACGACCTCGTTCGGGAGGACGACGGCGCGGGCGCGTCGTCGAGCGACGCGGGCACCCTCGCGGGCGAGGCGGTCGACGCCAAGCTCTTCCTGTCGCTCGCGGAGGACATCCGGGGTCTCGGCGCGGCCCGCGACTGGCGGCGCGACGCCTCCGAGATCAACCGAGAGGCGTGGGAGCAGTATGCCGCGCTTCGGACGGCGGAGGCTCTTGGTCTCGCGGCGACGGACGAGGAGGTCGCCGCCGCGATCCGCCGCGATCCCTCGTTCCAGGTCAACGGCGCGTTCTCGTTCGCCCTCTACGAGCGGCTTCTGCGCGAGAATGGCCTCACGCCGGAGCGGTTCGAGTCGTCGTTGCGCCGCCGGATGACGCGCATGCGCGTGGAACGCGCCGTTCTCGCGAGCGCGGCCTGGGTCTCGCCCCTGGCCCTCGATCAGGCGCTCGCCGACATGACGGACACGCTCACCGTCAAGGTCGCGCGCTTCAAGGAGGATTCCGAAAAGGCGAAGGCCGTCACCGTGGACGAGGCGGGTGTTCGCGCGTGGTACGAGGCGCACACGAACGAGTTGGCTCTCGCGGAGCGGACGAAGATCCGCTACGTGAAATATGACGCGACCGCGCCCGAGATCCTCGCGAAGATGGCCGTCACGGAGGACGAGATGCGCGACCGCTACGACGCGACGCTCGACCGCTACACGTCGACGGACACGAACGGCGTCGAGACGGTCAAATCGTTCGACGAGGTGAAGGGCGAGGTCGAGAAGGAACTGCGCCTCTTGACCGCGCTTGAGTTCTACGAGACGAACCTCAACTTCCGGGCGTATGCGACGCGCCCCGCGACGGCGAAAGCCTCGCGGCTCGACGAGATCGCGGCGGCGGACGGGCTCAAAGTCCAGACGAGCGGCTGGTTCGCGCTCGACGGCTCGTTCAAGGCGGGCTTCATGGTGAGGCCCTCCCAAGTCCTGCCGAACGCGCGTTCGCTCGTCGAGGCGGTCTCCGAGCTCGACCCTGACAGCGAGGATCTGCGCTACGGCGTCGTCTCGTCCGACAAGGCCGTCTATCTCATCGAGATTGCCGCGAAGAGCCCCGCGCACGTGCCGACGTTCGAGGAGGCGAAGGAGGTCATCCGCCCCCGTGCGCTCGCCGACGCGCGTGAGAAGGCGTTCAAGGCCGAGGTCGAGGCCGTCGCGGCGAAGGGGCTTGAGGCCGTCCTCGCCTCCGGCGACGTCTCCACGAATCTCGTCTTCGCCGTCGTGGATTTGAAGCCGGGCGCGTTCCCCGACCAGAACGCGGTCGCCCGCGCCGCCGCGACGCTGGCGAAGGGCGAGATGTCGGACTTCGTGCCGACGGGTTCGGGGCGTGGTCTTCTCGTCGTCTGCGAGGATCGCGCGGCCGGCGACGCGGCCAAGGCGATGATCCTCAAATCGCAGGTTCAGAACGACCTTGCCATGCTGGACGTCCAAGACCTCGCCACCTCGTGGCCCCGCTGGAACTTGGAGCGTCTGGGCTTCACGACGGGCGAGCTCTCGTCCATCGAGAGGGCGGAGACGGACGAGGAATGACGCTTTCCTTCAAGCGGATTCGGCCGTCGGCGCGTCTGCCGCGCTACGCGCACGCGAGCGACGCGGGGATGGATGTCGAGAGCGCGGAGGCGCTCGTCATCCCCGCGAAGGGGCGCGCGCTCGTGCCGACGGGGCTTGTCGCGAACATCCCCGTGGGCTACGAGATCCAAGTGCGGCCGCGTTCGGGGCTGGCGTTCAAGAAGGGCGTCACCGTCCTCAACGCCCCCGGCACGATCGACGCGGGCTATCGCGGCGAGATCGGGGTCTTGCTCGTGAACTTGGGCGACGAGGACTTCGAGATTCAGGCGGGCGACCGCATCGCGCAACTCGTCGTCTCCGCCGTCATCCAGCCGGAGATCGCGGAGGCGTCGGCCATCGACGAGACGGATCGCGGCGGCGCGGGCTTCGGCTCGACGGGGGTGTGAGGAGAAGTGGAAGAGGTGGGGCTTTAAATGGCGTTGAAGGTTTACCAATATGGGGAGAACATCCTTCGCGAGAAGGCAACGCCCGTCGCCGTCGTGACGGACGAGTTGCGCGCGCTCGCGTGCGACATGGTTGAGACGATGCACAAGGCCAAGGGCGTGGGGCTTGCGGCCGAGCAGGTGGGGCGGCTGGAGCGGATGTGCGTCATCGACATCCCGCGCGGGTGCGACGAGGACGAGGATGAGGCGTTCAACGCGCCCATCCCGATGCCGCTCAAACTCTTCAACCCGGAGATTTTGGCCCAAGAGGGCTCGGTCTGCGAGAAGGAGGGGTGCTTGAGTTTTCCGGGGGTCGGCGGATCCGTCACGCGCGCCGCCTGCGTGACGTGCCAGTATCTCGACGAGGAGAACAGGCCGCAGATCATCACGGCGCGGGGGTATCTCGCGCGCGCGATCCAGCACGAGGTCGACCACTTGAACGGCGTTCTCTACGTGGATCGCCTCTCGGCGGTCGAGCGGCTGGCGTTCGCCGCGAAGCTCAAGCGCCTCGCGAAGAAGAACGGCGGCCGTCGGTAAACAAAGAGGTTTCGTCATGCAGGAAATCAGAGTGCGTTTCGCGCCTTCGCCCACGGGGAAGGTTCACATCGGCAACATCCGGGCGGCCATCTACAACTGGCTGTTCGCGCGGCACACGGGCGGGAAGTTCCTGCTGCGCGTCGAGGACACGGATCTCGAACGCTCCACGCCGGAGGCGATCCGCGTCCTCTTCGACTGCATGAACTGGCTGGGGCTCGACTACGACGAAGAGCCGTTCTACCAGACGAAGAACGTGGCGCGTCATCTCGCCGTCGCCGAGCAGCTTCTCGCGTCGGGACAGGCCTACAAGGTCGAGCGCACCTCCCGCGACGGCAAGACGGGCGTCGTCACGATGTTCAAGATGCCCAAGGAGGGCGTCGTCGAGTTTGACGACATCGTGAAAGGGCATCTGGCGAAGAAGGCCGAGGACATCCCCGATTTCGCCATCCTCCGCTCCGACGGCTCGCCCATCTTCCACCTCGCGAACGTCGTGGACGACATCGACCAGCGCGTCACGCACATCATTCGCGGCGACGACCACGTGGAGAACACCTTCAAGCACATCTGCCTCTTCCGTGCGCTGGGGGTGGAGCCGCCGCGCTATGCGCACCTCTCGATGATCGTCAACCAGCAGGGGAAGCCCTACTCGAAGCGCGACGGGGCGGCGTTCGTCGGCGAGTATCGCGAGCAGGGGTATCTCCCCGAGGCGCTCTTCAACTACCTCCTCCTCCTCGGCTGGAACCCCGGCGACGACCGCGAGGTCTTGTCGCGCGAGGAGATGATCCGCCTCTTCGAGCTTGAGAAGGTTCACGTGACGGCGGCCATGTTCGACCCGAAGAAACTCGCGTGGATGAACGGCGAATACATCAAGCGTCTGCCGAAAGAGGCGTTTAAGGCGGAGTTGGTGGAGAGGTTGAAAAGTGCAGGTCTGTCGGTTCCGGCTGGCTTCAACCTCGATTACCTCGTCGAGCAGCTGCAACCGCGCACGAAGTTGCTCAACGACTTGCCGGGCAACTGCCTCGCGTTCTTCACCGACGACTACCCGGTTGACGAGAAGGCCGTCGAGAAACGCCTCCGCAAGCCGGGCGTCAAGGAGACGCTCCTCGATCTCGTCGTCCGCTTCAAGGCCGTCGAGCCGTGGACGGCGGCGAGCCTTGAAGCCCTCGTCAAGGAACTTTCGCAAGGCGGTGGCATGGGCCCGTGGGTGCATCCCGTCCGCGTGGCCGTCTCCGGGCGCGGCGAGGGGATCGGCCTCTTTGAGATG
>CAVKTW010000136.1:0-3154 GCA_963659085.1 Candidatus Methanomethylophilaceae archaeon
GAGCGGCGGACACGCTGGTCGCCGAAGGCGCGGACATTCTGGAGCTCGGCCTGCTGTGCAAGAATCCGTTTGCGGACGGGCCGACAATCGCGTCCGCCATCGCGCGGGCGCGGGCGAACGGCGTGACCGCCACCGTCGCGCTCGCCGATGTCGCGGTCGTCCGGGCGCATCATCCCGACGTGCCGCTCGTCATTCTCGCCTATCGCGAGACGGTCGCCGCGTTCGGCGTTGTCCGCTTCGCGGCGGCGGTCGCTGACAGCGGCGCGGACGGTATGCTGCCCATCGGCCTTTCCGACGGCGAACGGACGGATCTGCTCGCGGCGTTGCGGCGACACGGCCTCGCGCTCGTGCCGCTCCTTCTGTCCGAAGACGATCCGTCGATGGCGCACCATCTCGCGGAGAACAGTTCCGATTCGTTCCTCTACGCCGTCACGCGCCCCGGCGTGACCGGCGCGACCGTCGCACCGTCGGACGCGCTACGCGAACGGCTCGCGGCGATTCGCCGTGAGGCGCGGATTCCGGTCGTCGCCGGTTTCGGCATCCGCACGCCGGCGGACGGCGCGGCGATTGCCGCCGAATGCGACGGATTCGTCATTGGCAGCGCGAACGTCGAGCGGTTCATGCGGGACGGCGAGCGGACGCAACGCCCCGCGCTCAAGGTCTGCGGCGTCAACGACGAATCGTTCGCGGCGGAAGCGGAGCGGCTTGGGGCGGACTATCTCGGCTTCATCTTCGCCGAGGGAAGCCCGCGCCGCGTGAGCGTCGCAGATGTCGTGCGCATCCGTGCGCATCTCACGGGGCGGGCGCGGTGCGTCGGCGTGTTCACGACGGACGGCGTGGACGCGATCCTGCGCGTCGTCCGCGCGTGCGGACTCAAAATCGTGCAACTGCACCGACGGGCGACGGCGAAGGACGTCGCGGCGTTGCGGGTGGCGGGGCTGGAGGTGTGGACGCTCGCCGGCGGGGCGGCGGGGGATGCCATCCTCTTTGACTCGTCGCATGGCGACGGCGAGCCACGCCCCGACTCACATTTTATAAAATCTGCGGGAAGGAGCGTCCGCGTCGTCCTCGCCGGCGGCGTGTCGGCGGAGAACCTGCCCGCATTCCTCGCGCAGAACCCGGATGTCATCGATGTCTCCGGCAACCTTGAGTCCTCGCCGGGGGTGAAGTCCGTGAACCTGTTGCACACGTTCGTGGCGAGTTGGAATCGACTCACCGTGGCGGCTTGTCACACGCCTCGGCGGTAGGCGTAGCCCGACTGGCGGACGCTCACGAGGCAGGCGGCCGCGTGGCGGAGTTTCTTGCGGAGGACATAGACGAACGTCGAAAGCGCGTTGTCCGTGATGTCCGTCTCGACGCCCCAAAGTTTCGAGAGAATCGCGTCCCGCGAGAAGACGACGCCCTCGTTCGCGGAGAGAAGGCGCAGAAACGCGACTTCACGCTCCGTCAGGGGCTGGAGTTCGCGATCAGGGCCACGCATCGCCAGTTTCTCGCTTTCAATGTGCCACGGGCCAAAGTCAAAATCGCCCGCCTCGTCCGCCGCATCCTCGCGCAGACGCAGGAGCGCCGCGAGACGGGCGAGGAGAATGTCGTCGGGCACCGTCTTGACGATGAAACTGTCCCCGCCGCTCGCCAAGGCTTTCAACTCGTCCTCCGGCGTGTCCAAGGACGTCAGAAAGACGATGGGCGCTTTCACCTTCCGCTCGCGCATCCGCCGACACGTCTCGCGGCCGTCAAGACCCGGCATCATGATGTCGAGAAGAATCAAGTCCGGCGTCCTCTCGTCCAAGGCGGCGAGCGCGGCGAGGCCGTCCGGCGCGACGCGCACCTCGTAGCCCGCCTCCTCCAGCGTCGCACGGAGCGTCAACGCGAGCGCGCGCTCGTCCTCGACGAGAAGAATCGCGCGTCTCACGGCCGCGCCCCTCGGACAAGGTCGCAAATCTCCGCCGCCACGCGGGCAAGCGGGTCGTCCGCGACGGACAAGACCGCGCACACCTCGGACAGGCGGTTTGAAGCCGCCTGCCGCGCCGACGGGTCATCAAGCCACTTGGTTAAAAACTCGCGCACGCGAGCGGGCGTGAAATCCTCCTGCAAAAGTTCCGGCATGGGCGCCGCCTCGCCCTCGCCCGCCGCGACTCCAAGCGACTTCTCCCAGACGATGTTCACGAGCCCGACGTGGCGGACACCTTTGATGACGCGCCGCGCGAACCAGGCGAGAAGAGGGCTCACGCGATAGACGAGCACCGTCGGGCAAGATGCGAGCGCGGCTTCCAGCGTCGCCGTGCCGCTGGCGACGACGGCGCAGTCCGCCTTGAGGAGAAGTTCGCGCGCACCGCCCTCCTGCACGCGCACACGCCCCGAAACATTCCCCAACAGCGATTTAATCTGCGCGGACGCGCGCGCGTGGACGGCCGGGATGACGACATCGGCAGGCAAGCCCTCGACGGCCTTCAAAAGCGGCGGCACGTGCCGCGCGATCTCCCCGGCGCGACTGCCGGGCAAGAGGGCGATGAGGGGCGTCGCGTTTTCGCGGGACGGGTGCATCCGCGAGAAGGCGTGGGCAAGGGGATGGCCGACGAACATGGCGAAGCCCTTGGAGAAGAGGGCCGGCTCGAACGGGAAAAAGCAGAACAGACGGTCGAGCGCGCGCTCGATTTTCGGGATGCGGTTGGCGTGCCAAGCCCACACTTGCGGGCAGACGACATGCACCGCCTTCACGCCGCGTTTCTTGGCGTGGGCGGCGAGTTTGAGGTTGAGCCCGGGGTAGTCAATCGTGCAGACGACGTCGGGTCGCCACGTGTCGATCGCGCGCATCATCGTCCGACGGACGTTGAGGAAGAAGAAGAGACGGCGAAGGACGGCCCCGAAGCCCATGACGGCGAGGTCGTGCGTCTGAAATCCGTAATCCCCATACGTGCGGATCTCGACGGTCGCGTCGCGGTCGCGCAGACGTTGCGCGAGTTCCGCCGCGTAGAGGACGCCCGACTCTTCGCCCGCTAACAGGAGGACTTTCATAACCTCGTCGGCGCGGGCGGGAGATCCGTGGAAAGCCCCACAAGGGCGAGGCCGTGTTTGTCCGCGTAGGCGAGAGCCGTGTCGCGGTCGAGAAGAATGAGACGCCCCGCTTGGAAGCCCAAAGCCGTCACGCCCATCC
>CAVKTW010000137.1:0-10603 GCA_963659085.1 Candidatus Methanomethylophilaceae archaeon
TCTGGCTTGCGCCAGACTTGACAGGACAAGAGCGTTGCGCCGCACTCGGCTGCACGCTGACAAGGACACACAGTTCAGGGATAACTTAACACAATGCGGCAAATCTCACGGCGTGACGAGGAGGCGCAGTTCGTCGACGGTGCGGGCGATTTTGACGAGCGGCCAGAGGCGCGACCAGCGCGGGAGATCCTTCCAATACGAAAGGAGCTCCTTCATCCGCCCCAAGACGGGCGCGTCGCCATGGAGTTCCTCCTGCGAGAGGCGGAGATAGCGGAGCAGCCCCTCCGCCGCCCCGTCACGCGCCCCCAAGAAGCGGATGAACGCCCTGCCCACCATCCAGCCCGCGCCGGGAAGGCCGCGACGGCGCACCGCCTCCTCCTCGACGGGAAACGGCAGATCCCCGTTGAGGACGACCGGCGCGCGCAACGCCCCGCACGCGCGGCGAAGCGCCTCCTCGCGGATCGCCCCCGAATACATGTCCTTCGCCGTCCGACCGTGGATCGTCACGAAGCGGAGCGGGAACGCATTGAGGACATCCGCCACGGCCAACAGCTCGTCCTCGCGCTCGACACCGAGGCGCACCTTGACCGAGAAGTTCCCGTCGCCCATCACCTCGCACCCCACCGCGAGCATCGCGGTGAGGACATTCGGCGTTTGGAGAAGCCCCGACCCCCGCCCCTTCTTGCGCACCATGGGGAACGGACAGCCCGCGTTCAAGTCGGCGTGGGCAAATCCCGCGCCCTTGACGCGCGTGAGGCAGACGCGCAACGCTTCGGGGTCTTTGCCGATGAACTGCGGCGTGAGCGGAATCGGCTCGCGGTCGCCGCCCTTGAGCTCGCGGTCTTTCAGGGGGTCGACGCCCGCGCAGGCGGGGATGAAGGGCGTGAGCGCCTCGACGAACCCGCCCGCCCGCAACTCGCCCGCGAACGCTTCACGGAAGGGGCGGATCGTCACGCCGCGCAGGGGCGCGAGCAAAAGCGGCACCGTCACGCGAACAGGGCCTCTCGCTCCGACGCGGTGAGATCGCGCCACTCGCCCGGCTTCAGATCCGGCGGCAGGCGGAATTCGCCCACCTGGACGCGCCGCAGGGAGAGGACGACGAGACGCGCCGCCGAGCACATCTTGCGGATCTGCCGCTTGCGCCCCTCGCGGAGCGTGAACGTGAGCAGGCACGTGTGGTCGCGGTTCGCGCGCACGAGCTCCACCGGGACGGGGCGGATCGTGTAGCCGTCGTCGAGCGTCAGGGGCGCGCGCAGGATCGCCATCTTCTCCTCCGACCAACGCCCCGCCACCTTGACGAGGTAGACCTTCTTGTGCTCGAATCGTGGATGCGTCAGGCGGTTGACGAGATCCCCGTCGTTCGACATGAGCAGAAGCCCCTCCGAATCCTTGTCGAGCCGCCCCACGGGGACGAGCCGCTCGGGGAGCGAGACGAGCTCGGCGACCGTCGGCTCGCCGTGGGGATCGCTCATCGTCGAGAGGACGCCCACCGGCTTGTTGAGGACGATGGTGCGCAAACGCGCCGCCGCCTGGATCGGCCGCCCCCGGACGGCGATGGTGACGCGCGCGGGGTCGAACCGCGCGCCCTTCTCGGTGACGACGCGCCCGTCGACGGACACCTCGCCCGCCTCGATGAGCGCGGCCGACGCGCGGCGCGACGCGACCCCCGCGTGGGCGAGGATGTTCTGGAGGCGGTCATCCATGGCGGGCAACCTCGTCACGCGAGCGGACGCGCTTCAGGAAACGCGCGTGGAGGACGAGCGGGATGATCGAGACGGCGTTGCAGAGGACGTCGGAGACGGGCATGGAGAGCCAAATGGCGAAGGGCTTGTCGTCCATGAGATGGGGGAGGAACCAGACGATGGGCAAGAGGACGACGCCCTGGCGCAGCAACGACAGGAGAATCGCGACCGTCGGCCGTCCGATGGACTGGAAGTAGGTCGTCGCGAGGATGTTGACGGAGATGCACCAAATCATGCAGTTGGAGAGCGCGAGGTCGTGCGCGGCGAGGGCGATGATCTCCGGGTGGTCGCCCGAGACGAAGAGACGCGCCACGAGCGTCGGGAACGGCGGGACGACCTGGACGACCCACGCGAGGACGCAGAGGATCGTCGTGATCCAAAACCCCGTCTTCAGGGTCGCGCGGACGCGGCGGAAGTTGCGCGCGCCCCAGTTGTAGCCGAAGATGGGCTGAAGCCCCTGCTGGCAACCGAGGATCGGCATCATCACGAGGACGAGCGACGACGTGAAGACGCCCAAGGAGGCGATCTCCGCCGTGCGGGAGGCCTCGTCGGGCATCCACCGCGCGAAGGCGATCTGCAAGGACGCGGCGATGAACGCGCTCAAGATCTGTTGCAAGAACGGCGCGAGGCCGATGGCGAGCGCGCGGACGAGCATTTTGGGGTAGATCCACACGCGCCTCAGGCGCAACCGCACGACGCACCGGCCGCGCAGGTAGTAGGCGAGCGCCCAGAAACAGGAGGCCGCCATGGCGATGTCGGTCGCCCACGCCGCGCCCGCGACGCCCATGTCGAAGCCGAAGATGAAGATCGGGTCGAGGATGAGGTTTGTCCCGAAGCCGACGATCATGCAGGTCATCGACTTGAGCGCCGCGCCCTCGGCGCGTTGGAGCGCCGACAGGCCAAAGGCGATGTGCGAGAAGATGTTGGACGCGAGGACGATCTTCAAGTAGACCTTCGCCGCCTCCCGCGCCCCGCTCGTCACGTGCGCGGCCCCGCACACGTCCAAAATGGGGTCGAGGAAGACATAGACGAGCGGAATCAGGATCGCGAAACTCAAGACCTTCAACGCGATGGTCTCGCCCAAAATCTTCTCGCAGGCGACGCGGTCGTTCGCCCCCAGCTTGATCGAGAGGAGCGTCGCGTGGCCGACGCCCACGAGGGGCCCGAACGACGTCAGGAACATCGTGATGGGCATCGCGAGCTGGAGGCCGGCCATCGCGTCCACGCCGCACCCGTGCCCGATGAAGACGCGATCCACGACGGCGTAGAGCGCGTTGAGCGTCATGGCGACGAGGGCCGGCCACGAATACTTCACAAGGAGGCGTCCGATGCTCTCGGACGCCAACTCGCGGAGGTTCGAGGACGGCGCGGCTTTCATCGTGTCAGAACACAATGGCGACGTCGGGGAGGGCCTTGCGGATGCGCGCCATCTCCTCGCGCGAGAGGTTCAGGTCGCCGAGTTGGAGCGACTGAAGCGTCTTCCACGCCGAGAGGTCGTCGGGGAGTTTCTCGATCCCCGTCCTGTTCAGCGCGATGTTCTTGAGCCCCTTCTTCTGCGCCAGCCACGCGGGAACCTCGCGGATGAGGTTTCCGGACAGTTCCAAATCCGTCAGCGCGGGAAGATCCTTGATCGTCTCGGGGACGGCGGAAAAGCGGTTGTCGCGCAGGTAGAGCCGGCGCAGGTTGACGAGCGGCGAGAGGTCGGGCAGGGACGAGAGCTTGTTCCCGTTGAGGCGCAGCCACTTGAGCGAGACGAGTTTCTCGACGCCCTCGACCGACGTCAGGCGGTTGCGGTCGAGGTTGAGGTAGTCGGCCGTCGCGACGACGGGCGGCAACGTCTCGAAATCCCTGTCCTGCAAATAGACGCGATCCTCCGGCCGCACCGTCCGGTAGGCGGGCTCCGGCTCGTTGAAGCACCCGGCGAGCGCCGCGCAGAGCGCGACACCCGCCAAGGCGCGGCTGACGGGCGTTCCCATCGCCGTCACGCCTGCGCGGCGGCGGCGATGATGCCGGCGAAGTCGGCGGCCTTCAGGGCCGCGCCGCCGATGAGCCCGCCGTCGATGTCCTTCTTCGCGAGCAGTTCCGCCGCGTTCGAGGGCTTCATGGATCCGCCATACTGGATGCGCACCGTCTCGGCCGTCTCCGCGCCGACGAGCGTCGCGAGCGTCGAGCGGATGAGCGCGTGGACTTCCTGCGCCTGGTCGGGCGTCGCCGTCTTGCCCGTGCCAATCGCCCAGACCGGCTCGTAGGCGATGACGAGCTTCGCGCAGTCCGCCGCCGTGACGTCCTTGAGGCCGACGTTCATCTGGCGCGTGATGACCTCGACGAGTTTCCCGGCCTCGCGCTCCTCCAGCGTCTCGCCGATGCACATCATCGTCGTCAGACCCGCCGCGAGGGCCGCGCGCGTGCGCAGGTTGACCGTCTCGTCCGTCTCGCCGAAGTATTGGCGGCGCTCGCTGTGGCCCGTGATCACGTAGCGGCAGCCCGCGTCGACGATCATCCCCGTCGAGATCTCGCCCGTGTAGGCGCCCGACTCCTTCCAGTGGCAGTTCTCCGTGCCGATGCCGATCGCCGTGCCGCGCGCGGCCTCGACGGCGGCGGGGACGTCGATCGCCGGCGTGCAGCAGACGATCTCGACCTTCTCGCCGAACGCCTGCGTCGCCTCGGCGATGCCCTTGACGAGGGCGGCCGCCTCCGACGGCTTCACGTTCATTTTCCAGTTGCCCGCGATGATTTTCTTGCGGCTCATGTTCCTTCTCCTTTGGATGCCTTTGTTTGCGTTGTCTTGAAACCGATTTTCCGCGCCTTGACGCCCGAGGCCTTGAACATCCGGCGCACCGTGTCGAGGAAGGCGTAGTCGCCGCCGTAGACGACCTCGCGGATGCCCGCGTTGATGATCATCTTCGCGCACGTGAGGCAGGGCGAGATCGTCACGTAGATGGACGACCCCTCGATGGAGATCCCGTAGCACGCGGCCTGGCAGATGGCGTTCTGCTCGGCGTGGGTGCAGAGGCACTCGTCGAGGTGCGTGCCCGAGACGGCCTGGCCGCTGCAGCGGGGGCAGCCTCCCTCGAAGCAGTTCTTCACATGGCGCGGCGTCCCGTTGTAGCCCGTCGAGAGGATGTGGCGGTCGCGGACGACGACGGCGCCCACGCTCCGCCGGAGGCAGTTCGAGCGCTTCGCGACGACGTGCGCGATCTCCATGAAGTAGTCGTCCCACGAGGGACGCGGATCTTTTTTCGAGGAAGCCATAAAGTCCGCCTATTATACCACAAATCCCGTCACAGAAACCGCCCGGACGCATAGCGGTCAAGCCCCGCCATGTCGCGGGAGACGCGGACGTCCGACAGCCCATACGCTTTCATCATCCGCTCCAACGCCGCGCCTTGGGTCGATCCGATCTCGAAGAAGACGCCGCCGCCCGGCTTCAGGATGTGGAGCGCGTCCAGGAGGTAGCGCTCGTAGAAGTCCAGCCCCTCGCTCCCGCCGTCGAGCGCGAGACGCGGCTCGAAATCCCGCACCCGTGGGTCAAGCGTCTCGCAGTCCCGCGTCGGGATGTAGGGCGGGTTCGAGACGATCACGTCGACGCTCTGCGGCTCGTCGAAGTCGTCAAGCCCGTCCATGACGACGAAATGCGCCTTGCCCTCCAAACGAGTCCGCGCCGCGTTCTCGCGCGCGAGCGACACCGCCTCCGCGCTCACGTCCGTGCCGATGACGGCGGCGGGACACGGGCATTCCTTCGCGAGCGCAAGGGCAATCGCCCCCGTGCCCGTGCCCACGTCGACGAGGAGGAGGGGCGCGGCGGACGGTTCGCGCGTCTTCAGGAAATCGAGGACGAGCGAGACGAGCCCCTCCGTCTCCGGGCGCGGGATGAGCGCGCGCCTGTCGCAGGCAAGCGTGAGCGAGCGGAAGTCCCACTCGCCCAGGACATACTGGATCGGCTCGCCTTTCGCGAGACGCGCCAAGGCGCGGCGCATCGCGGCCAGATCGCGTTCCGAAACCTCCGCCTCAAGATGCGAAAAGAGGAAGCCGCGACCCGTTTTCAAGAGCCGCGCCATCAGGAGTTCCGAGGCGAGCGCCGCGTCGGGAACGCCCTTCGCGTCGAGGAAGGCCGACGCTTTAGAAAGGCATGTCGTCCACGTCACCGCTGTCAGCGCCGAAATCGGGCTCGGCCGGCGTCGGCACGGGTTCGGTCGACGAGCCGTCCGCCTGGAGGATGTCGATCTTGCGGGCGGAGAGATCGACGAAGTAGCTCGTCCCCTTCGGCCCGTCCCAGCGGCGGCCGTTGATGAAGAACGAGACCTTGACGCGCTGCCCCTTCTGAACGGCGTCGAGCAGCGAGCAGTTCTCCTTCGTGAACGCGAACTTGACGGGGTTCGGATACTTCGAACTCGAATCGAGGTCGTTGCCGACGATCACCTCGCGCTTCGTGAAGCCGCTGGGGAACGTCTGCAGGGGAAGCACCTCCTCGACAACGCCCGTATACTCATAGGACTGAACCATTTTCTAACCCTTTCTTTCGTTTGTAAACACCGCCGCATACGCGCCGTCCCAGAACTCCTCGCCGTGGTCGTCGAAGGGGAAGGCCTCGTGCGCGCGAAGGAGGCGGAACGCGCCGTGGCGGGCGAGGAAATCCCGCGCCTGCCCCTCGTTCTCCTCCTCCTCGTTGGAACACGTCGAATAGACGAGGACGCCCCCGTCGTCCACAAGCGACACGGCCGCGTCGAGAATCTCGCGCTGCAAGGCGACGAGCGCGTTCAACTTCTCGACGCTCCAATTCCACCGCGCGTCCACGCGCCGCCGCAAAACGCCCGTGTTCGAGCAGGGCGCGTCCACGAGAACGGCGTCGAACCGCCGCCCGCGCAGCGACTCCAGCGTCGGGACGACCTCGACGGCCGAGGCGAGGCGCGTCCGCGCGAGGTTGTCGAGAAGCCGCGCCCGCCGCCTGGGGTTGACCTCGCACGCCGTCACCCGGTGCCCCATCCACGCGAGGCGGACGGTCTTGCCGCCGGGGGCCGCGCACGCATCGAGGACGCGGAGGGGCTCTTTCCCTTGGAAGAACGACAGCGCCTCCCGCGTCGCGGGATTCTGGACGATGAACGCCCCCTCGTGGAAGCCCTCGACGTCCGCGACGCGAACGCCGTGTTCAAGGCGTTTGTAGGAGCCGTCCGGGAAGGCGAGGAACGTTTGCGCGATCTCGTTGTTCCGCCGCGCGAAGAGCGCGGCCTTCTCCTCGCCGAAGCGGGCGACCCAGCGGCGGTAGAGCGCGCGCGGGCAGCTTTCGCGGACATCGACGCTTTGCTCCGCCAACAGCCCTTCCAACGACTCGCGCTGGCGGATGAGCGCGCGGAGCGTCGCGTTGACGACGCGCGCGACCGATTCTACCCGGCTCGCTTTCGCCGCCTCGACCGTCTCGTGGACGGCGGCGAAGTCGGGAATCTCCGGCTTGTAGAGGATCTGCGCCGCGCCGACGTAGAGCAAAGCCTCCAACTCGCCCTTCGGCCACGTCTTCAAGAGTTTCCCCAGCACGAACCGCAGCGGGCGCAACCGGCGGATCACCGTGTAGACGAGATCCTGCACGAACGCGCGGTGCGGACCCTCGGGGATGATCTCGGCGGCGAACGCGCCCGTCGCCAGCCACCGCGCCACCGCGAACGCGGCCTCCCGCCTCGAATTGTCCGCCGCGCTCATTCGACGTTGCTGTCCGCGTCGGGTGGAAGTTTGTAGCCGGCCTTCTCGTCGAACGCGACATCGACGCCCGCGCACAGAAGCGCGGTCAACTCGTCGAGCTTCAGCCCCGCCTCGCTGTATTTGAGCGTCTCCGTGTGCGCGTCGGCGAAGACGACGTGGCCGCAATAGTCGCGCTTGCCCGTGCGGTGCGGGAAGCCGATGGTCTCGGCCGTGCCGCTCCACTCGCTGCCGTAGCTCTTTCCGTTCACGGTCGCCTTGAACTGCAAGGTGCAGTCGGCCGCGTAGTCCGAGGGGTCGGACACGTCCGCGCGCGTCGCGGGGTCGAGCGTCGGCAGCTCCGCGAAGAGGAGGACGCGATCCGTGCGGGCGAGCGAGTTGTAGAAGACGCCGGGCGCGTCCGCCGTGGTCGTCGCCGTCGAGCCCTGCGACGTGTCGTAGCCGAAGCGCGAATTCATGACGTAGCTCCAGAGCGGCGCCTGCTTCTTGAGGTTCGCCCGGTAGCGGACGTGCTCGGGGCAGGTGTAGATCTTCCGGTTGTAGCTCGTCGCCTTCCACAGCGTGCCGTTGGTGATGGCGTAGGTGTCCTTGGCGACGTCCCCCGTCCCGTAGAAGGGGCAGATCGTGACGGAGACGTGCGACGACTGCTGCTTCACGCCGGAGCCGTTCTCATACGAGCCCTCGTCGAGCCAGCTGATCCAGCCCGGCTGCGGCTTGTAATACATCTGCGTTGTGGAATAGTCGAGCCCCATCGCCTCGCGCGAGCCGGCGAGCGGGTAGACGCCCTCCTTCATCGCATACGTGTTGACGGCCTGCGCGAGGTTCTTCATGTTGGTGAGGCACAAAGCCGAACGCGCCGAATCGGTCGCGCCGCCGAAAGAGGCGATCATCACGCCCGCCAAGACGGCGATGATCGCGATGACGACGAGAAGTTCGATGAGTGTGAATGCGCGCGCGCCTTTCATGGGGCGTCTCCTTTCCTTGACAATTGAAGAGCGTTCCGAAGGTCTGCCGCGCAGGCGACGACGCGGGACGCCTGCGCGAATTCCGCCGCCGTGCCATACCCCCACGAGACGGCGATGGAACGAATCCCGTTCGCCTGCGCGGCCGTGACGTCGCCAGCCGTGTCGCCCACGAGGACGCACGACTCGCGTGGGAGTTTGAGGTCTTCGAGGACGAGTCCGAGCAACGCGCTTTTGGGAAGCCGCCCCTTTGTCGCCTCAAACATGTCGCCCGCATACAAATGGTCGAAACAATCCCCCCAGCCGAAATGGCGCATGATCGCCCGCGCCCCCAAAAAACGCTTGTTCGTGACGATTGCCGTCACGTCGCCTCGCGCCTTCAAGTCGCGCACGACATCGAGGACGCCGGGGTATTCGCGCGTGTTCGGGAAGCCGTCCGCGTCGTAATGCGCCGCGAACAGGCGGCGGATCTCCTCGACGAGCGCGGGCGTCGCCTCCGCCGGGAAGAGGCGTTTGATCATCTCGTCCAGGGGAGGGCCCGCGACGAAAAGCTCGTCGAAGCGGGGGCAGTCGAGCGTCAAGTCGGCGAGGGCGGCCTTCCACGCGGCGCGGATGTCCGCGTCCGTGTCGGCGAGCGTCCCGTCGAGATCGAAGAAAACGGCGTTCATCGGACGAACTCCCGTTCGCACGCGGCGATGGCGGCCAGCACCTCGTCCGCCTGCGCGGCCGCCTCCAGCCGCGCGACGAGATCCGTCCCGTGCGAGAGCAGCGCGAGTTGCGCGAGGATGTGGAGGTGCTGCTCGTGGTTGACGGAGCAGACGAGGAAGAAGTGGCGCGTCCCCTGCGCGTCGGGCGCGCCGAAGAAGACGGGGCGGACGCTGCGCCCGTAGGCGACGAACGTCTCCTCGAAGAGATACGGGTCGTGCCGCCGTGGGTGGAGCAGGGCGAGCGACGAGCCGATGGCCGTCGAGGCGATCTCCTCGCGGGCGACGAGTTCCTTGAAGAGCGCGTCCTCGTCGTAGACCTTGCCCGTCTTGGCGGCGAGATCCGTCATGTCGCGGAGAAGCCCCGCCTTGGCCTTGGCGGGCAGGAAGAGGTCGATGCCGTCGGGCGGGAACAAGTCCGCGAGGCGGAGCGCGTCGTCGCGGTCGCGCCGGCGCGACTCGGCCATGGCGCGGTGCTGGGTGCGCAGGACGCGCAGGGGCGCGGCGAGGATGGAGCGTTGCGCCCACTCGTCGAGGGCGCGGTGCTCGAAGAACCAGTCGTCCCCCCGGCGAATCGACTCGATCTCGCCGCGCTGCGCCACGTGGCGCAGTTCGTTCGCCTCGACGTGGATGTGTTCCGCCGCCTGCTTGAGAGTGAGGACTTCGCGTGCCATGGTCGTATTATACCATTTCCGCCCGCGTCAGGGGCGGTGGTGGTGGTCGTGGGCGTGGGCGTGGAAGCCGTCGTGGCGCTCGTGGTGGTGCCGCCACGAGGCGATGGCGCTCTTGCCCTTGAGGACGGGGAAGGCGAGCTTGTAGCGGATGGCGAGCGCGCGGATGAGGAAGATGAGCGCGACGCAGAGTGTCGCGCTGATGCGCGGCGAGACGCTCTGCGCGGCGAGGACGACGTAGACGACGGCCCCCGCGAAGCAGGCCATCGCGTAAATCTCCTTGCGGAAGATGAGGGGGACTTCGTTGAGCATGATGTCGCGCAGGATGCCGCCGAAGACGGCCGTGATGACGCCCATCATGACGGCGCACCACGGCGCGAAGCTGTAGGCGAGGGCCTTCTCGACGCCGAAGACCGTGAAGAGCGAGATGGAGATCGTGTCGAAGACGAACCACGTCACCTTCTCGCTGATGAACCGCCGCCCGAAGAGCGAGATTGAGATGAGCGCGAGGAACGTCGTGACGATGTAGCTCGGGCCCTTCATCCAGAACGGCGTCAGGTTCATGAGGAGGTCGCGCAGCGTGCCGCCGCCCAACGCCGTCACGAAGCCGATCACATACGCCCCGAACCAGTCGAACCGCTTGGCCGAGGCGAGGCGCACCCCGGAGATCGCGCCCGCGAACGTGCCGATGTATTCGAGCGACAGGACGAAGGGATCCCCCATGAGGAGGACCCCCAGCTCGTCATACCAAGTGGCCAGAAGCTCTGTCATACCGTCGGACATTATACCATAATTGACGCTGGCGGGCCGCTTGCGCGGCGAGCATCGAAAAGCCG
>CAVKTW010000138.1:0-7087 GCA_963659085.1 Candidatus Methanomethylophilaceae archaeon
CTCAAACTCATCGGCATCGTCACGCACGTCGCCGACGCCTGGAGCTGCGTCCTCCACCCGGCGTCGCACACGCACCGCCAGCTCACCGACGAGCAACTTGTCGCGGCGGGGATTCCGCCGGACTTGATCCGCTTCTCGGTTGGCCTTGAAGACCCGGAGGATCTCATCGCCGATCTCAAACAGGCCCTCACGAAGGTTCGCTAAAATGAAAAATCTCTTGTTTGCCTTGGGCCTCGGTCTCGTGGCCTTTCTCCTTTATCTCGCGTCGCTCGCCGGCTATGCGTTCCCCGGCGAAAGCGCGCAGCTCCTCGCCGCGTGGCAGGGTCTGCCCGTCGCGTGCGAGGCGAACTATCCCCTCTTCGAGCGCGTCGCGACTCTCGTTGGCGTTTCCCAAGTGATCGCCCCCGTGCTCGGCGCCGTGGCCGTCGCGCTCGTCTGTCTGCTCGTCTCCTTCTTCGTCTCGATGGTGACGGCGGGCGAGAGTCGGTCGCACCTCCTGTCGCGGACGGCGGGGCTGGTCGCGGGCGTCGTCTTCATGCTGACGCCCGCCGTGCGCGAGAGCGCGACGCATTTGGAGCCGCGCCTCTTTGACGCGGTGTGGGCGCTCGCGATGTTCGCGCTCGTCATCCCGTATCTGCGGCTCTCCGCGCCGCGCTTCGTCTTCGCCGCGCTCTTGGGCGTCATGACGGCGTTGGGTCTCGTGGAGAGTGCGCTCTTCCTCGCCCTCGCGCCGCTCGTCCTCGGCGCGATGGTCGTCGTCGAGTTGAAGCGCGGCCACAAGCCGTATGCGTCCATCACCCTCTTCGCGGGCGTCTTCCTCGCCGCGTTCCTCGTCTGCCTCAAAGTCTTCGACTTGGAGCTGACGCCGTTTTTGAAGGAGACGACGCGCGAACTGAAGTCGTTTTGGCAAGTCAAGGGGTGGCTCTTCATCGCCCTCTTCGCGACGCTTCCCTTCCTCGTCTCGCTCTTCTCCTCATCGCGCGCGTTCCGCCCCAAGACCGATTTGGCGACGCTCCTCTTCCATGCCGCCCTCGCCCTCGTCGCGATTTTGGCGGTGGCGACGCCCCTCGCGCCGTCCTCGCTCATGCGGCCCTTCGGCATCCTGCCCGTCGTGTCGAGTTTCTTCGCCGCGTCCGTCGCGGGCTACCTCGTCGCCTTCGCCGTCCACCACCGCCGGAATGTCGCCGTGCTGGCCGTGGGCATCGTCTTCGCCTTCGTCCTCGCGTTCAACGCGCTGTGGAATCTCTTCGCGTTCGACGCGGATCGCGGCGCGTTCGCGGATCGCGTCGCCGAGAAGATTCTCGACGACTTGAAGGGACGCACGTGGTTCGTGACGGACGGCTCGCTCGACAGCCACCTCCTCCTCAAGGCCAAGGAGCGCGGGCAGGAGCTCCACCTCGTCTGCCTCGCGCGCGATCTCGACAAGGACTATTTGGAGTCGCTGAAAGGCGAAGTCGTCGCGGCGGGGCTCGGCGGCGACAAGAACGAGGATCTCGCCCTCAACCTCTCGCTTGGCGTCCTTCCCTTCGTGCAGGACTGGTTCTCGTCCGATCCCGACATCGCCGAGAAAGTCGCGCTCTTCGTCGCGCCCGACCTCGTGTATTCGACGGGGAAAAAGCCCGTCCCGGAGTTTCTCTTCTTTGGCCTCGACCCCGCCCGCGACGCCGACCGGGAGGCGTGGAAGACGTTTGACAGCGTTTTGGAGGCCCCCAAGGGCTGGGGGAGCTACGGCGCGTCGTGGAAAGACCTCTCGCCCACCGACCGCCTGCGCCTCAACCTGCGCCGCCACGCGGGGCTTCTCGCCAACAACCGTGGCGTCTACCTGCAGGAGCAGGGGCGTGACGACGAGGCTTTCGACACCTACGAGCGCGTCCTCAACGAGATCGACGCGGACAACATCTGCGCGGCCTTCAACGAGATGGAGATGGCGTTCCGCAAGTTCCCGCGCGCGGTCGCGAAGGAGCGCGAGTTGAAGCGCTACATCGACACGGTCGTCTCGGACAAGTCCCGTCGCTATCTCATTTGGCGGCTCTCCTCCATCTACGGCTACATCCGCAACCCCGACGTCTTCGTCCGCCTGGGGTTCGCCTGGGCCCGTTCGGGACGCCCCGGGGCCGCCTTGGCGCAGATTCGCCGCGCCTTGGATCTCGTGCCGAGCGAGAAACGCGCCGCCTACATGAACATGATGGCCGCGCTCTACGCCTCCGAAAGCGACTACGCCTCGTCGCGCAAGATCTACGAGAAGATTCTCGAAACCGACCGCGCGAACTTCCAGGCCTTGATGGGCCTGATGAACGTGAGCCTCATGGACGGCCAGGGCGAGGAGGCGCTCGCGTATCTCGAACGCGCCATCGACGCCGCCCCGGAGAACGTGGATCTCCCGGTCGAACGCGCCTTGGCCGCGATGATGCGCGGCAACCTCGCGGAGGCGACGGCCTCCCTGCGCGCGGCGACGGACGCGGACCCGAAGAACCTGCGGGCGTGGAGCCTGTTGGCGGCCGTCACCATGCAACAGGCGGACGAGGAGAAGGACGACAAGCGGCGGGAGTCGCTTCTCGCCGAGGTCAAGGAGCAGATCATCCCCGCGATGGAACGCGCGGCCGCGAACCCGCTCGACTACCACGTCCAGTCCACCAAGGCGTTCTACCTGATGCGGCAGGGCGAGGAGAAGCGGCGCGAGGCGCGTGACGCGCTGGAGGCCGCGACGCGCGCGAACCCGAACGCCGCCGTCATGCAGAACCTCCTCCTCAACCTCGACATCTCGCTCGTGGACTATTCGACGGCCGAGCGGCACGCCCGCGACGTCCTGCGCCAGAACCGCAAGGCCCCGCTCGCGAACTACGTGATGGGGTCGCTTGAGATGCGCAAGGGCAACTACCGCGAAGCCGAGGTCTTCCTGCGCCGCGCCGTCGAGGCCCCGAACGCGCCCGCCGTCGCCTTCAACGATCTCGCGGAGGTTCTGCGGCGGACGTCGCGCCTCCCGGAGGCGGAGGCGCTGATCCGCCAGGCCATCGAGAAGGCGCCGTCCGCGTCCGTCTTCCACCAAACGCTCGCCGAGATCCTCGTGGATCGCAAGGCGAACCTCGACGAGGCCGAGAAGAGCGCGCGCCACGCGATTGAGCTGGACAAGGGCGCGAGCGGCAAGGTCGAGGACATCCGCCTCTACGCGCTTCTCGCGAAGATCCAGGTTCTGCGCGGCGACATGAAGGGCGCGCGCGCCTCGATCCGCCGCGTGGAGGCGAAGATCGGCGACCTCTCCGACTACGAGCGGCGCGACTTCGAGGAGACGAAGGCGCGTGTTCGCTGAGCTGCTGCTGGCGACCGCGTTTCAGGTCGGGCCCTTTTACGAGCAGAAGGACGAGGCGTTCGCCTTGCGGCCCTTCGTCTCGCGGGAGGGCGAGGTCACGGATGTCCTCTGGCCTCTCTTCACGTCGCACCGCGACTGGTGGCGGTGCCTCTTCGTCCTGCACGAGCAGTCGAACGACAAGGGGTGGCAGTTCGACCTCCTGCCCTTGTTCTGGGTCGGGCGCGAGGAGGAGAATGTCTACGGCGGGCTTTTCCCGCTCTACGGGACGCATCCGCACGTCCTCTTCCTCGACCGCCTCTCCTTCGTCCTGTGGCCGCTCTACACGCGCTACGAGAACCTGCCGCGAAACTTGACGACACACGCCGTCCTTTGGCCCTTTTTCCACTGGCGCGACGACGGGAGCTTCGGCGTGTGGCCGCTCTATGTCTCGAACCATCAGCGCGAATCGTTCCACCAAACGGCGCTCTGGCCTCTCGTGACGTGGGCGCGTTACGAGGAGGATCGCGACACGGCGGGGGCGGGGTCGAGCTGGATGCTTTGGCCTCTCTACGGCCAGGTGCGCCGCCGCCGCGAAAGCCAGCACCTTGTCCTGCCGCCGCTCTTCTCCTACGCGCGAACGCTCTCGACACGCGGCGAGGAGGAGGGCGTGCGCGTCCGTGCGCCGTGGCCGCTCTTCGAGTACGAGCGGACGCCCCGGCGGACGCGCCTCAGCGTCTTCCCGTTCTACGAACGGCTCGACCACCACACGTATGAGGCCGAGTCCTCGACATCGTCCATCACGCGCTTCGGGTGGAAACTCGTCGAGCTCTACCCCGACGAGACGCGCGTCTTCCCGTTTTGGGTGAGCCGTTCGGACGGCTCTTATTTCCGCCTCTGGCCCTTTTGGGAGACGACACGCGGCGAGGACGGCGCGGAGCAGACCCGCGTCCTCTCGCTCTTCCCCATCCGCCACGTGCCGGTCGTCGACCGCAACTGGGCGAAGTTCTGGACGTTCTACGAAAGCCGGTCTGCCGGCGGCGAGACGCGCCATTCGCTCCTGTGGGGGCTGATCCAATGGACGACGTCCGATGACTGAGCGCGTCGCGAGAGCCCTGCGGCTGTGGGCGGCCGCGCTCCGCGTCGAGCAGTGGACGAAAAACGGCGTCGTCATGCTCGCGTGGTTCTTCTCGGTGGCGGACGCCTCGCAGCGCGACATCGTGCGTGGCGGCTGGTCGTTTTTGATGGCCCTCGCCATGGCGGGGTCGTTCTCGCTCGTCTCGTCGGCGTTCTACCTCCTCAACGACGTCTCGGACTTCCGCGAGGATCGCCGCCACCCCGTCAAACGCTTCCGCCCGATCGCGTCGGGGGCGATTGACCGGCTGAGCGCCGTGCGCGTCGCGCTCGTCGTCTTCGCCTGCGGCTTCGCGTATCCGGCCCTCGTCGTCATCTTCCTGCCGTCGCGGAGCCTCGCGTTCGCGACGATCCTCGCCTACACGGTTTTGCAGTGCCTCTACACGGGGTTTTTGAAGCGCGTCCCCTATGTGGACGTCTTCACGCTTTCGTCCGGCTTCCTCCTGCGGGCGGTCGCGGGCGCGGCGATCATCTCGGCCTACATCTCGCCGTGGCTTCTCGTCTGCACGTTCACGCTCTCGATGTTCCTCGCCTGCTGCAAGCGCAAGAACGAGATCGCGACGGCCCTCTCCGCCCGCGCCGTCCTGCGCCACTACCACCCGCGCGTCCTCGACGCGCTCATCTTCCTGACCGCGCTCGCCTCCATCGGCGAGTATCTCGCTTACACGCTGCGCTCGGCGATGGGTCAGCGTTTCCCGCTCCTCTGGACGACGACGTTCTTCGTCGCCTTCGGAATCGCCCGCTATTTCCTCCTCACGTGGCAGAACGGCGACGTCGGCCGCCCCGAGCGCGTCCTCCTGACCGACCGCTTCCTCTGGGTCGCCATCTTCGGCTACGCGCTCGCCTCCGTCCTCGCCGTCGCGCTCGCGGTTTAGGCCGAAAAGTGCGATCGCGGCGCGGGTCGCATTTCCCCATTTCCTAACGGGTTCGTTTTTGGTATAATTAGGAACATTATTCACAAGCGTTTAAGGAAACAACATGGGCGAAGTCATTGGAGCGGGTGAGCTGCACAAGGGTGTCAAACTTCTGATCGATTCGGAACCTTGGGAAATCACGGAGTTCTCCTTCTCGAAGCCGGGCAAGGGCCAGGCGATCTACAACTGCAAGTTGCGCAACATGGTCACGGGCGGCGGCCAGACCAGGAGCTACCGCTCGGGCGACAAGTTCGAGAAGCCCGAGCTCGTCCAGATGTCCGTCACCTATTCGTATGACGACGGCCAGGCGTTCGTCTTCACGGACGAGAACTTCGAGGAGATCCGCGTCTCCTACGACGTCATGGGCGACAAGAAATTCTTCCTCATGGACGAGATGGAGGTGAAGGCTCTCTTCTTCAATGACAAGGTCATCGGCGTCGACCTGCCGCAGCTCGTCGAGCGCAAGGTCGTCAAGGTCGAGCCGGGCGTGAAGGGCAACACCGCCTCGGGCAAGGTCACGAAGCCGGCGACGGTCGAGGGCGGCTACGTCTGCGCGGTGCCGCTGTTCATCAACGAGGGCGACGTCATCCGCATCAACACGGAGACTGGCGAATACAACGACCGCACGTCCACGAAGTGAATGGGCGTTGACCTCTCGCGATCCGAGGCTCTGATCGGAAGCGATGCGCTCGCGCGCCTCAAAAGGGCGCGCGTTCTTGTTGTCGGCGTGGGCGGCGTGGGCAGTTGGTGCGCGGAGGCTCTCGTGCGCACGGGCGTGGGCGCGGTGACGCTCGTCGACGACGATCTCGTCCAACCCTCGAACGTCAACCGCCAGTGTCCCGCCACCCAGCGGACGGTGGGGCGGCGGAAGGTCGAGGCGATGCGCGAACGCCTGTTGGAGATCGCGCCCGCCTGCGAGGTCGTCGCGCTCCCCGCGCGTTACGACGCGGACTTCGCGCGTCGCGCGGGCGTGTCGCTCAAGGATTTCTCGCTCGTCATCGACGCGATTGACTCGGTGCGCGAGAAAGCCGCGCTCATCTCGGAAACTCTCGAATCGGGCGTTCCCCTCCTCTCCTCAATGGGCGCGGCGCGGCGGCGCGATCCGACGTTGGTGACAATCGAACGCTTCGACCGCGTGGCGGGCGACGGCCTCGCGCGGGCGTTGCGCGTTCGCTTCAAGGCGATGGGGCTTCCCCCCCGGCCAAAGTTCTGGTGCGCCGTGTCGCGTGAAGTGCCCGCGATGACGGGACGCGCCGACGTGAAAGGCTCAATCATGCCCGTCACGTGCGCGTTCGGCATGGCTCTCGCGGCGCGGGCGATCAGCGATCTCACGCGGGAAGCACAGAAGGGGCAGTCGGGTTCTCGTGGCTAAAACTAGAAACTGAAACCTCAAATTTTTGGTATAATAGGCGAATATTCAACTCCCCCTTGGAAAAGGGGGTCACCGCAAGGAGTAAAAACAACATGGCCAAGACGCCGAAATTCGAAAACGCGAAGGTGTTCGCGTGGGTTGACAAGTGGAACAAAATCTGCACCCCCGACAAGATCGAAGTGGTGACGGGCACGAAGGCCGAGCATCACGCCCTGTGCGAGATGATGGTCAAGAAGGGCCAGTTCATCAAGCTCAGCGAGAAGAAGCGTCCCGACTGCTACCTCGCCCGCTCGCACGAGAGCGACGTCGCGCGCGTCGAGGGCCGCACCTTCATCTGCTCGAAGAAGGAGATCGACGCGGGCCCCACGAACCACTGGATGGAGC